>NZ_WMEU01000001.1:300114-600228 GCF_009856295.1 Pontibacillus yanchengensis
CCTGCTGCAATATAAGACAAGGAGTTAGGTCCTGTTTCAATCACATCGTGAATAGATAAGTGTTCCTCAAACATATCTACAATAGAATACTGAGGAGACAAACCTAACAAAATATCAATGTTGCCCATGCCAATATCTAAATCAAATATCAAAACTTTTTTATTTTGTTTTGTAAGGGACAAGGCAAAATTCAGAGCAAAATTTGACTTACCCACACCACCTTTTCCGCTAGCAATAGCGATGGTTTTAGCTTCCGAATCATGCTTTATTCGGTTAAGCTTCTGCCTAAGATTATGTGCTTGATCATTCATATGAGCCTTCACCAACTATCCTGTTTAAAATCTGATCAATTGATGCTTCTTTTATATCATCTGGTACATTTTGCCCATTAGTCAAGTAGGCAACACCTACTTTATGCTTAAGTACAAGCTCTAACATCCCTCCATATTGAGAGGTTTCATCAACTTTAGTAAATATTAATTTTTTTAATGGAACAGTTGAAAATTGTGAAAAAATTTCATCTAGGTCTTTAACCTTTGAAGTAATAGATAGCACAAGATAAGTTTCGAGGTCTTCAGTGAAGTCTACCACCTTCTGCAACTCCTTGACATATTTAGGATCTCTAAAGTTACGGCCCGCTGTATCTACAAGAACAAGATCATAATTCTGAAACGTTTCTCTAGCTTTCTTATAATCATCTAAGTTATAAGCTACTTCAATAGGAACATCTAGAATTTTTGCATATGTTTTCAATTGGTCGATGGCCGCAATTCGAAATGTGTCGGTTGTTATAAAAGCGACTTTCTTCTTATGCTTCAATACAGCTTCGGCTGCTATTTTAGCTATTGTGGTCGTTTTCCCTACTCCTGTAGGACCAACAATATGAACAAATTGCTTTGAAAAATCAATCCCTCCAAGCGGAATCGTTTGAAGATGTTGGTGCAATTCTTCACGAAGCATTTCCTCGGCCATTTGATTCGTCATCTGTTTTTGGGTTAAATAATATTTTTCAACTAATGGATCAATGAGCTCTTTCGATTTAGTTTTTGATAACTCCTGATTTAGTAATGATTCATATAATTTTTGAAGAGGCGCTGGATATAGTGTGAACTGATTTGACTGTTGCTCCATCATCGTCCTAAGTTCTTGAATCTCTTTTTTGATGTCATCATTCTCTTTCGTGTTCATGGATGACATATTAAAGCCCTGCTCTGTCTTTTTGGAGAAGTTATCATACATCTGTTTTGGTTTTGACTCATGCTCTTCCATTTTCGGTTGAGGATCGATGGCTGCAATAACTTGGATGTTGGTTTTTCGGAATAAACCAAGGAAGCCTCCCTTTTGAATTTCCTTGGAATTTAAAATGACCGCTTCATTTCCTAATTCTTTCCGAACTTGACTCATCGCTTCAGGCATTGTTGGTGCTTCGAATTTTTTTACCTTCATGCTACATTCACCACCCCTACACTTTGGACTTCAACAGTTGGTTCTAATTCGTTATAAGACAAGACAACAACTTGAGGTAAAAATCGATCCAGTAATTGTTTCAGGTACATTCTAACAGCAGGAGAACATAATACGATTGGCGTTTCTTCTTGTAAGGAAAGCTGTTCAACTTGCTGAGCTACAGACTGCACTATGGACTGCTGAGACTCTGGGTCTAAAGCTAAGTAGCTGCCATGTTCCGTTTGTTGAACATGCTCCGCGATGGTTTTTTCAACCTTTCCTGAAACGGTGATGACTTTAATAGAATCATTCTCTTGTAAGAACTGATATGTGATTTGTGCTGATAATGATTGGCGTGCGTATTCAGCAAGTAATTCTGTGTCATTTGTCATCTTTCCAAAGTCGGCTAAGGTCTCAAATATAATAGGTAGATTTTTGATTGATATATTTTCTCTTAAAAGCTTGGATAAAACTTTTTGAATTTCACCTACAGATAAAGGCTCTGGTGTAACTTCCTCAACTAAAATTGGATAAGATTCTTTAAGATGATCGATAAGTTGTTTCGTTTCTTGTCTTCCTAATAGCATATGTGCATGTTGTTTTATGATCTCGGTTATATGTGTTGATACGACAGATGGAGGATCTACTACTGTATAACCAAACATTTCAGCATCTTCTTTCGTTTCCTCCGTAATCCATTTTGCTGGAAGACCAAACGCAGGTTCTTGTGTATCAATTCCTTCTACTGCATCATCTTCAACTCCTGGACTCATAGCTAAATAATGATCTAAAAGTAGTTCACCTTTCGCTACTTCATTTCCTTTTACTTTTAACCGGTATTCATTCGGGTTGAGTTGTATATTATCACGTATTCTTACTGTTGGAATTACGAGCCCCAATTCGATGGCTAATTGCCTCCTTATCATGACAATTCGGTCAAGTAGGTCTCCTCCCTGACTAGCGTCAGCAATAGGAATGAGGGCATATCCAAATTCAAATTCTATAGGATCAGTGCTTATTAAATTAACAACATTTTCAGGAGATTGCATTTCAGAACTTTCTTGTTCCTCACCCTCATCTTCTTGAGGCATTTCTTGTTGTTCAGCAGCTCTTGTAAGATACCATCCTCCAAAGATCATAACTCCCGCTATAACTGTCGTAATAAGTATCGGTACAGGAGTTAGGCCGAGCATAAAGATGGTTGCCCCAGCTATATATAGGAGTTTAGGATAGCGTAACATCTGACCTGTTACATCTGTTCCAAGATTCCCCTCTGAAGCTACACGGGTAACGGTAATACCAGTAGCCGTTGATATAAGAAGGGCTGGTATTTGGCTGACTAGGCCATCCCCTACAGTTAAACGCATATATGTATCAATCGCTTCACTAAAGCCCATTCCTTTTTGTGTCATACCAATTATAAGTCCAAATAATATATTTATAAGTACAATAATGATTCCTGCGATAGCGTCACCTTTAACAAATTTACTGGCACCATCCATAGCCCCATAAAAATCTGCTTCATTTTCAATTTTTTCTCTTCGTTGCTTAGCCTGCTGCTCAGAAATTAATCCAGCATTCAAATCTGCATCAATACTCATCTGCTTTCCTGGCATAGCATCTAACGTAAAACGTGCCGCTACTTCGGATACACGTTCCGCACCTTTGGTGATAACCAAAAACTGAATAATAACCAAGATGGAGAAGATTACAAAACCAACCAAAGCACTATTCCCCGTAACGAATGTTCCGAATGTTGATACAACTCCACCAGCCTCTGCATTAGCAAGTATGGAACGAGTGGTAGACACATTTAACCCTAATCGGAATAAGGTTAGTAGTAACAGTAATGAAGGGAAAATGGAAAACTCTAATGCTTCTGTTGTATTCATGGCTACCAATATTACCATAAGTGCGAGTGATATATTTATAAGTATAAAGACACTTAACAGTACAGGTGGCAGGGGAATAACTAGCATGACAATAATTAATATTACTCCCACAAGTACCGATAAATCTCTAGCTGACATAGAATTCTCTCCCTATTACCTTAAGCTTTTTTTTGGATACGATATACATAAGCTAATATTTCCGCTACCGCTTGATAGTACTCTTCTCCAATGGCGTTATCAATTTCTACAGAGTCGTACATGGCTCTTGCTAAAGATCGATTTTCAACAGTTACGACATCATGTTGTTTAGCAATCTCACGAATTTTCAAGGCTACATAATCGACTCCTTTAGCAACAACGTACGGTGCCTGAGCTTTTGATTCATCATATTTGATAGCTACCGCATAGTGAGTAGGGTTTGTGATAACAACATCCGCCTCTGGTACTTCACTCATCATGCGTTGTTGGGACATTTGTCGTTGACGTTCTTTAATTTTTGATTTTATCTGCGGGTCACCTTCTATGTTCTTATGCTCATCCTTTACATCCTGTTTTGACATTCGGATGTTTTTCTCATGATCATAACGCTGATATGTATAATCAATAACAGAGAGTACGAGTAATAATAATGAAGCTGCTAGTCCCATGATGACAGTGGTTTGACCAAAAAATGCCACTGCTGCTTCTAATCCTTTTTGGGACATCTCCATCATATCTTCACGACGAAACCATAGGATTGAGAAGGTTACAGAACCCACAAAACCAATCTTCAACAACGATTTCACTAACTCAACTAATGCTCTAGCAGCAAATATTTTTTTAGCACCCTGAATAGGATTTAGTTTTTTTAAATCAATTTTCAATGGCTCACCAGTAAACAACACGCCAATTTGCAAAAAGTTTGAGGCTAGTCCTGCTAATATAGCCATTCCCATTATTGGTGCCAACGTGGATGCCATTTCCATCGTTGATTCAAACATAATTTCATGAACAGTGTTTTGTGTTACTTCCCAAGTAATGTATTCGCTAAAACTTTGTTCAAATAAGGTGGTGAAACGTGTTCTTAGAAACCCGCCAACCACAAAAAGAATCAAAAATACAGCAAATAATAAAAGTGCTGTATTTACATCCTGACTCTTAGCTACTTGACCTTTTTTTCTACTGTCTTCCCGTTTTTTGGGAGTAGCTTCTTCCGTTTTTTCTTGTGAAAAGAATTGTAAATCTAAGCGAAGATGGTTCATTAGGCACCTCCCATTATCCTCATTAATCCCCTCATGGACATAAGCATCATTTCAAATATGTCTCTAATTAAAATGGTAAACATACCAAAAGATATTAAAATCACTACAAAGCTGACGAAGATCTTTAATGGAAGACCAACTACAAACACGTTTAATTGCGGAACGGTTCTAGCCACTATACCTAACGCCACATCAACTAAAAACAAACATCCCACAATTGGAACCGCCATTTGAAAAGCAATAACAAACATCTGATTAAACGTTTCAATTACAAAAGAAACCATAGATTGGTTTGAAAAGCCTACGTCTAGACTCTCTATGGGTATCAGTTCGTAACTGTAAAATACTCCATCAATTAACATGTGGTGCGCATTAACAGCTAGCAAGAATAACAACGTCACCGTATATAAATATTGACCAATCAATGGACTCTGAACACCAGTTCTGGGGTCAATTACGTTTGCGATAGCGAAACCCATTTGGAAATCAATAAACCCCCCAGCAATCTGGATGGCTGCTAATACGAGGTACGCAATAAAACCAATAGCTAATCCAACCAGCGTTTCTTTGAGCAATAAGATGTAAAAGGTTCCATCAATCGTTATCTCTGGAATATCAATTGTGTAATACATAATCCAAGCTAAGAAGAAACTAAAACCTACTTTATGCTGTGTTGGGACGTTTTTGTAAGAGAAAATAGGTATTGTAACAAAAAAAGCAGTAACCCTTACAAAGATTAATAGAAAGGCTGGTAGTTTATTTAAATCGATAAACTCAAGCATCGGTTACCCTACAAATTGATTAAGATTATTAAAAATACTTGCAGCAAACTCCACCATTTTTGATAGCATCCATGGCCCAAAGAATACTAGCCCACCCATAACAGCTACAATTTTAGGGATAAAGGCAAGCGTCTGTTCTTGAATTTGTGTTGTTGCTTGAAAAATAGAAACAAGCAATCCAACTGATAAAGCCAAAATGAGTAATGGACCAGTGACGATAAGTACTGTATAAATGCCACGCTCTGCTAATGAAATTACAAACTGACTATTCATATCAGGGGCCTCCTTTCTTAGGATATTAGAATCCTTCCAGCAATGAATGTGTAATGAGGTACCAACCATCTACTAAAACGAATAGTAAGATTTTAAAGGGCAAGGAAATCATGACAGGTGGTAACATCATCATCCCCATTGACATGAGGACACTTGCTACAGCCATATCAATAACGAGAAATGGTATAAATATCATAAATCCCATTTGGAAAGCCGTTTTTAATTCACTAATAGCAAATGCTGGTACTAACGTTGTAATGGGAATCTCTTGAATGGTGTCAGGTCTCTCCATCTCCGTATAATTCATAAAAAGAGCTAAATCCTTTTCCCTTGTGTGAGTCGCCATAAATTCCTTCATGGGTTCACTTGCTCTATCATATGCTTCATCTAGTGTAATCTCCTCATTAAAAAGAGGCGTAAGAGCTTCTTCATTCACTTCTTGAAAAATAGGCCCCATGATAAAGAATGTCAGGAACAAAGCTAATCCTATTAATACTTGATTAGGAGGCATTTGTTGCGTCGCGAGGGATGTTCTCACAAAAGATAAAACAATTAAGATTCTTGTAAAAGATGTCATCAAAATTAATATACTAGGAGCGAGAGAAAGTATCGTTAACAGAAGCAGAAGTTTAACAGATGTAGTAACATTTGACGGATCTGAATTGGAGAAGACATCTATAAATTCATTCATCTGAATCCTCTTTCTGCTTTTGGTGCTGATCCATCACTTTCTTCCTTTTTTGTTTTAACGAATTCAGCTCAGATTGAAATAATTGCTGAAATTGAACAGAGGAACTAGAACTCTTTTCTTCCCCTTTTCCTGACTGTTGTTTCGTCTTTGGAATAACATTTGCGAGTATGGAACTTGCTGAATAACTCGCTTGATCATTCTGTTGATGGAATGCTTGAATTGTCTTTTCATCGGTAATTTCTGTTAAGAGCTCTACATTATCTCCTACTCCAACTGCATAATATTGCTCTCCGATGCGCACCACTTGAAGCGATTTATTTTGACCCAGTGAAACGCCTCCAATATTTTCGAGCGTCTTCACGCTTTGAAACATTTTGTTTCGCTTATTTACAAATTTCAGTAGTCCATAGATAAGTACAACAATAAACAAAACAGCAAACACGAGTTTAACAATTTGCCAACCTATAGAAGGACTGTCACTAGAACTCTGACCAGGGGAAGTAGATGTTGGTTCCTCTTCCTCTGGTTGGTTTGAGTTATTATCATCTTGGCATTTTTCAGGGTTATAGGCACAATCGACACTTTTAGAACCTGCATGTACATGTGCCATTGGAACTGTTGCAAGTGTGATACAAGCTATTAAAACCCTGATGATTGGTTTCAATTTCATATTTTCCCTACTTTTACCCTAATGCTTTTTTTATAGCTTCTAATACACGATCAGCTTGAAATGGCTTCACTATAAAGTCTTTAGCTCCAGCTTGAATAGCATCAATAACCATCGCTTGTTGCCCCATGGCTGAACACATAATGATTTTCACATCAGGATTAATAGACTTAATTTCTTTGAGAGCTGTAATACCATCCATTTCCGGCATGGTAATATCCATCGTGATTAAATCAGGATCTAATTCTTTATACTTCTCAATCGCTTGATTACCGTCTTGAGCTTCTCCGATTACTTCAAATCCATTTTTTGTTAGAATATCCTTGATCATCATACGCATGAATGCTGCATCGTCTACTATTAGAATCTTACTTGCCATCATTATTTCCCCCTATATTTGTATTGATTTATTGTATTCGCTTTAAGCGATCTTTTTGGCTTAATATATCCGTTACGCGTACACCAAAGTTCTCGTCAATTACAACTACTTCACCTTTAGCAATTGGCTTGTCGTTTACTAAGATGTCAACCGGTTCTCCAGCTAATTTATCAAGCTCTACCACTGATCCTGATGACAGCTCCAAAATTTCTTTAATAGTCCGCTTTGTTCTTCCTAGCTCAACGGTCACTCGTAACGGAATATCCAACAGCATATCTAGGTTTCTTTGTTCATTTTGTGGTAATTCTACTTGATCAAAACTACTAAACTGGGCTGATTGTATAGTAGACTCTGCTCCACCTTGCATACCACCCAAATATTGCGGCCCTTGTTGAGCTTGTTGACCTTGGGATTGTGCCTGCTGTGCAGCATTTGTTTGTGTTTGATGACCATTCTGATTGGTTTCTGGTGTTGGATTATTAGTCATTTGAGAGACTGGACGTTCCACCTCTTTTGCTGTTTTTGATTGGTCTAATTGATTGCTTTCCTCTTCTTCTGGAGGATTAAGTAGTTGATCAACGAGTTGCTTGGCAAATTCAACAGGTAGTAGTTGCATAATGTTGGAATCAATTAGATTTCCAACTTTAAGCTGGAAGGATACCTTCACAAGTACATCCTTTTTCGGTATCGTTTCAGTACCTTCGCCTTCCTGTACATCCAATAAATCAATGGTTGGTGGTGAAATGTCTACCCGCTTATTAAAGACCGTCGACATACTCGTTGCCGCAGAACCCATCATTTGATTCATAGCTTCTTGTACAGCACTTAAATGTATATCATTCATTTCGTCTGAAGGAGATGTTCCATCCCCACCTAACATTAAGTCAGCAATAATTGCTGCATCTGTTTGTTTAATAACTAATAAATTCATACCAGAAAAACCTTCTGTATATGTAACTTGAATGGCCACATTTGGTTGTGGAAACTCCTCTGATAATTTATCACGTTCAACTACAGAAATAGTTGGCGTGGTGATTTCAACTTTATGATTCAACAAGCTAGATAAAGCTGTTGCTGAACTACCAAACGAAATATTTCCAATCTCACCTAATGCGTCTTGTTCTAATGTTGACAAGTAATCTTCCACAGGGGGTTGTTGGCCTGCTTGGTTTTGTTCATTTTCATCAGCATCATCTGCTGTACCTTTTAACAACGCGTCGATTTCATCCTGAGAAAGCATATCATCACTCATCATCATCGTCCCCCCCTTTATATTCTTCTAGAACTTGTACAGCTACTTTCTTCTTCGATTCTCCAGGCTGCACAAGAAACTTTGATTCATCATCTACTTTTAATACTAATGGATCATCAATGTCTTGGTTTAACTGGATGACATCATCTGGGGCTAATTGTAAAAATTGTTCAATTGTCATCGAGGATTCACCAAGAATCGTCTTCATTTCAACTTCCGCTTTTTGAATATTTTTCGTTAATGCTTCATACTCACCTGGTTCACGTTCTTTCGTTTCTGTTTGCATCCAATAATGTACGGATAGTTTTGGTATGATTGGTTCTAGTACAACATGAGGTATACATATATTAATCATACCGCTGGAGTCACCAATCTCCGTGTTTAATGAAATTACGACTACCGTTTCATTTGGAGACACCATTTGTAAGAATTGAGGATTAACCTCAAATTCATCAAGCTCAGGGTCAATATCAACAACAGAGCTCCAGGCTTCTTGCAAGTTATCAATGGTCTTTTCAAACATTTGTGACATGATTTTCGTTTCAATCTCTGTTAGGTTCTCTACCTTATTCACACTAACTCCTCTTCCTCCTAAAACACGGTCAAGCATTGCATATGCAATATTTGGATTAGCTTCCAGAAGGATTCGTCCATCTAATGGAGCTACAGAGAAAATGTTAAGAATGGTCATTTTAGGAATGGAACGTATAAACTCTTCATAAGGAATTTGGTCTACAGAAGCAACTGATATTTGTACATATGTTCGAAGTTGAGCTGAAAAAAACGTTGTTAACAGTCTGGCAAAGTTTTCATGTATCCTCGATAAACTTCTTATTTGATCTTTTGAGAAGCGGAGGGCACGTTTAAAATCGTAAACCTTCACTTTTTGCTCTTTTTCTTCTTTCTTTAAATCATCTGCGTCCATTTCCCCAGTAGATAAAGCAGATAGTAAAGCATCTATTTCATTTTGGGAAAGAACCTCTTCAGCCAAAAAACGTCACCTCCATTCAGGCGTATCATATATTCATTACTGCAAAACTTTTTCAATTGTGTACACCTCAGTAACATTTCCTTCTGCTAATAATTCGTTCAAACGTAGCTTCAGCATGCTCTCTAGATTAGCAACTCCCGATTGAAATTCACTCTCTTCCATCTTAGATAGTTCTTTGATTAAGATATTCTTCAATTGAAAATCACGCTTTTGTAATTCTTGTTTGGCATCCTTGCCGTTGGTTACAATCCGGAATTGAATCCGAACAAAACGGTCATTTTTCAAATCAGTCGTTATCTCTTCTGTCTCAAAAGAATTCTCTATTATTTCATCAATTGTTGGTTCAGCACTAGAATCTTCTTGGCCTGAAGTATTTAATACTAATATAAGAGCCACTACACCAACAATTGTAATTACGACTAACGCGGTGACCATCGACTTAAATAACCTTGAACTCAAGAGGATCCCTCCTCATTATCATTTTGAACCCCTACCAATCCTATTTGTCGATAGAATTGTTTCACTTGCGAAATGACTTCAGCATCTGTTTCCTTGACAATGACTTTCTTTCCATTACTTAATGTGATTGTGGTAGCGGGCAAACGTTGAACTTGCTCTATGTAAATAGCATTCAATGTAAACCGGTCACCATTTAGCTTGGTTAATGCAATCATATGTAAAAGGAGAAAGAGAACAACACGAAAAAGACGTTCTCCATCCCCATCCCCTCCTCTATATTAACGTTTTAGATTGACAAGCTCTTGGAGGATTTCATCAGATGTTGTAATGATTCGAGTATTAGCCTGGAAACCACGTTGAGCTGTAATCATTTCCGTGAATTCTCCACCCAGGTCAACATTGGACATTTCTAGTGCGCCTGAGACTAGTTGTCCTGATCCTCCAGTACCTGGAATTTCTGTATCAGCTAAATCCTCTATTCCATCTCCAGAGTTATTAGTTGCTCTAAACATATTGCTACCAGCTTTTTCTAACCCAGCTGGGTTTGCAAATTTAGCCATTCGAACTTGTCCTGCAACTTGGTTGTCACCATTATCATCAATATAATTAACAGAGCCATTGGAGGTAATACTAAAACTTTTCGCAGTTTCTGGGATATTGATTTTTGATAAATCACCACCCCCATCATTACTTCCACTTTCTCCTAATAGATATTGACCGTTGTTATTCACGATATCTCCCTGGTTATCTAAGTAGAAGTTACCTGAACGAGTATAATAGGTATCTCCAATATTATCTCCAGCTTCAACTGAATCAGCTACTGCAAACATCCCATCCCCTTCAATTGCTAAATCAAGTGGGCGGTTCGTAGTTTGGCGATTACCTTGCGTATGAATGTTATCAATAGACCCTAACTGCGAACCTAGTCCAACTTGGGAAGGGTTTTTACCGCCACGATCGTTAACGGGTCCTTCTGCGCCACTCACTGTCTGACTCATCATATCTTGAAACGTAACCCTTCCTTTTTTATAGCCAGATGTATTCACATTGGCAATGTTATTACCAATCACATCTAATTTTTGTTGCATACCTTTCATTCCGGAAATACCTGCATACATTGAACGTAACATAAGGTTATTCAATCCTTTCAAAATGTAATAGTAGAGCTGCTTCAATCAGTCCACAGCTTGTAGGCCTCCCGTAGGTCCAGCCTAATCTTCCATTAAAATTGTTCCATTAATATTCGTAAAGATTTGCGATGCAGCTTCTTTTCGATCCATGGCTGTAATGACTGTATCATTTTTCGCGCTGACTACTAGTGCTGCATCTTTCGTTACCACTAGTGACTCTGTGACTCCTTTAGCTTTCGCTTCCTTTACTTTTGATGAAATTGTTTCCCATACATTATCCTGTATGTGAATGTTTCGTTCTTGTAACCTTGTCCTCGCATGTTTACTAATAGTTAAACTTTCTACTTCTTTTTGAAGTACTTCTTGAAAAGACGCAGTGTTACTTGAGGAAACATTAGTAGTCTTAGTTTTTGGAAGCTGTAAGGGTTTGTGTTGTAACTGATGGATTCTCGGATCCATGATACCCCTTCTTTCTTATTCACTCGCCTCGTTGCTAACTCGAGTAATCGAATTAGTACTAATTCGATCACCATTCGCTAATTCAAGTTCAATTTTTTCTCCTTTTTTCGAGACGGCTGCTACTTTACTGGTTTCACTTCCTGTTGTCCCATTTTCATTCGAAATTTCGTAGGAAACTTGTTTGCCTATCATATTACTGTACCGTACAACAGGTGCTTCGGATTGAGCCTCCGTAAGCTTTTGAATGGCATCGGACATGTTTGTCATTTGTTCTAATGTCGAAAAACTAGTCATCTGTGAAATAAACTCTTTATCTTTCATAGGGCTCGTCGGATCTTGATTTTGTAACTGAGTCATCAAAATTTTTAGAAAATCATCTTTTCCGAGGGTGGCACTTTTTGATTCTTGGGACTTGGATTGGTTTTGGGTTTGTAAATATAATGATGGATCAATACTAGGCATTGCATTCACCTACACTTTCTCATTCATTAATAAGTCATGGAAACTCACATTCTCTGAATCTTCTTCATACTCCTCATCAGCCTCATAGGTAGAATGGAAGTTTTGGGTCTGTTCCTCATCTTTATCAGCTTGGTCTTTATCTAGTAAGTGGCTTTCCTGGGAAGAAGTTAGTTGATCATGCTTTTCAACTTGAACTTGGCTTGGTGAGAACATGTGACGAAGCTGTTGCAGATTTCCTTCCAACATTTCTTTAGCTGCCTGGGAAGTCACCATGATTTTTACCATCATCTCGCCATTTTGTTGTGTCATCTTCACCATCATATCTCCTAGTTGACCAGGGTTTAACTTAATGGATAGCTGTGAACTTCCTTTGTGAATGGAAAACTTACTACGATTCATGACTTTTTGAAATTCTTCAACTAATTGTTTCTGCATACTCTCATTCGACTGAGAGCCATTAAGCTTAATTACCATCTGTTCTTGTTTAGACATGGGTACCATATCTGAAGTACTAAACTGGGATGGAGATGTTTTCAAATTTTGTTGTTCTTGGTTTGCAGCTTTTGAACCTTCTGTATTCATACGTTGCCATGCGCTTCGAATCCAGTTTGCAAACTCGTTTCTTGTGACTGTAGCATTTTGACCATATTGATTCTGATTTGCTAATGAACTACGTTTTTTAAGATTAGATAAAGCTTGTTGCCATGACTCTAGTGCTTTATCTGACACACCTTCTTGTTTTAGTTGCTGCAGTATTTGATTGGGTGCTTGCGATTGGGATTTGTCCATTTGTACCCATTGTTTAGCTATTTCAAAAAGCTTTTTCTCTAATGTAGCCATTTGGCTTTTTGTTAATTGTGTTTCTTGGTCTAGATTTTGCAGACTTGTCGTTAGTTGCAGTACTAATTTTTCCATAGCTTTGGCTTCTTCACCTTGTTTATTGAAAGTTACGTTATTTTGTTGCAAACCTGAATCAGCTATAAAACTTGTTGCGAATTGAGTATTTAACGTGATTGATTGCCGTTGTAATTGCTTAAGCTGGCTTTCAATAGCAGAACCAAGTTCCGTACTCCTATATCCTGGATTAGCTTGGAACCATGTTTGGACTGTCATCAACTGAATAGATGAGTCATTAGAGTCTAGAGTGTCCAAATTCAAAATTGA
Source organism: Pontibacillus yanchengensis (assembly GCF_009856295.1). NCBI lineage: Bacteria > Bacillati > Bacillota > Bacilli > Caryophanales > Bacillaceae > Pontibacillus > Pontibacillus yanchengensis. The sequence goes on from NZ_WMEU01000001.1 coordinate 313,403, forward strand.
TAGAATAGATTGATTGTTTTCGAACAAATCTTCTATATTTTTTTGTTTTTGATTTGAAAGTTTTGACCACAAATCACTATTTTTTAAATTTGTAAGCATATCTGAGTTTAATGTTAGTTCTTCTTTGGGTATTGATTGAAAGAATTGTTTTACGTGAGTTAGTAAAGATTTCATCTGTTCTGAAAATTGACTAGATGAAACGAGCTCATTGAGTCCTTTTTGTAATTCAGACTTTGATGTAGTATTTTGAAGAACGGATTGCATAGCGTTTCTGAAACTTTTTCTTGAACCACTCTGGGCGGACTGATTCATGACTTGTTTTAATGAATGCTTCGATTGACTTAGCACCTGAGATAACATCATTACGTTATTGCTCATATTTTCACCCCCTTTCAAAGGGTTTTGTTTACATACATTAAGGATTACTATTATTAACTAAAGCACTCGTTAACGTTGCAGCCTGTTCAGGGCTCATTTTAGCAAATATATTACCACGTTCTTCATCAGGCATTTGTTGGAGGATGGAAACGGCGGTAGATTGGTCTAATTGTGCAATAATCGGAGCCGCTTCTTCAGGATCCATCTCTTTAAATGATGAAGACATATTCTTCATTATTTCGGATCGCTGTTGGTCTGATTTTGCCTTTTCATTTAATTGATTCGTTAACTCTTCTATCTGTTGGTTGAGTTCTTCAATGGTTTGGTTTTTCTGCGAGACCGTCCCTTTTAACTGCTGAATTTGAGCGTTTTGATCTTGAACTGTCGCTTGAAGTTCAGCAGATTGTGGTTCCTGGTTTTCTTGAGTGTTGTCAGAAGAAACCATTGACGAAACCACCGGAATCTTGCCACCATACTCTTGAACTTTTTGAAAGACGTTCACTCCACCTATCGTCATTACAATTAAGGCGAAGGTAACGGCAAATAGTAATGGAATTAGGATAACGAAGACAAACCATTGGAATTTATTTGTCTTTTTTGATTCTAGTTGGTTGTATTCCTGTTCTGCCATTACATTCACCTATTCCCCTGACTTATAAACTGTTGCATAGAAATCTCATCCATTTGTTTCTTCTCATTTTCCATTTGTAAAGAATAGAGATTATGCTCTTTCCTATCAATAATCTTTTCATACTTCTTCATTTCAACATGAGCAAATGTTAATTCTTCTTGTTTATTTTCCATATGATTTCGAGCTTCTTGAACGGAAGACTGCATTTGAGTAATCTGCTTATTTAATTGTTCGATATAATTGTGTGTCATATGTAGTTCAGTAACTTGAGTACTTTGTTGCAATTGATGTTGGTAGTATTCCTCAGCTTGTTCTTTTTTCTTTAAAAGTTCATACATTGTCGTTGCAACCTGTTCAAACTCTTCTATAGATTCTTGGTATATTTTGTGAGCTACGTTTTTATCTGTTTCTTTTAATTGGAGTAATTTATGAAACGTTGCAATATCCGCCACTAACTATCACTCCCCTCGCCCTACTAACTTCAACAGCTGACTTACTGCTTCATCTTGTCTAACTACTTCTTCCGTTCCCTGTTTCAAAAATGAAATAATACTAGGATGGTACTGAATTGCTTGATCCACATCTCTTGATGTTCCTTTTTTATAAGCACCTATTTGGATGAGCTCTTGGTTTTCTTCATATGTTGCAAGCATTGACCTAAGTTCATTTGCAGCGTCTTGGTGTTGAGTAGATGTGATTTGTTTCATCACTCTACTGATTGATTTAAGTATGTTTACTGCTGGAAACTGCCCTTGTTCAGCAAGTTTTCGATCTAATACAAAATGTCCATCTAATATACCTCTTACTGTATCTGATATTGGTTCGTTGAGGTCATCTCCATCCACTAACACTGTATAAAATGCTGTAATGGTCCCTAAATAATTTGTGCCTGTACGTTCTAATAACTTTGGCAATATTGCGAACACACTTGGTGTGTAGCCTTTCGTTGTTGGAGGCTCACCTGTAGCTAGTCCAACTTCCCGCTGCGCCATAGCTACTCTTGTTACTGAATCCATCATAAGGTTCACATTAAAACCAAGGTCTCGAAAATATTCACTAATTGCTGTAGCTGTATAGGCACCTTTTATACGCATAAGGGCTGGTTGGTCTGAGGTTGCCACTACTACAATTGATTTTTTTAACCCTTCAGAACCTAAGTCTTTCTCGATAAATTCCTTAACTTCCCGGCCCCGTTCTCCTATCAACGCAATCACATTAATGTCAGCACCACTGTTACGAGCAATCATCCCCATTAAAGTGCTCTTTCCCACACCACTACCCGCAAAAATGCCAATCCGCTGGCCTTTTCCTACCGTTAAAAGTGTATCAATTAATCTGACCCCTACTTGGATTGGTTCCTGGATTCTTGGTCTAGATAATGGGTTCGGGGGTGATTGATCGGTTGGATACATCTCTAACCCTTTCGGTAATTGCGTGTCTTCATATAGAGGACGACCTAGAGAATCAATAACTTGTCCAATCAGCCCTCTGCCTATTTTAATTTGTAATGGATCACCAGTAGATTCGACCAGACATCCTGGAGCAATATCCGTTATCTCAGAATAAGGCATAAGGAGTACATTTTCGTTATGAAAACCAACAACTTCAGCTAAAATGTGTTGTCCTTTCTTAGGACTAGAATGAATAATGCATACCTCACCAACACTTGCTTCCGGCCCTTTAGACTCAATCATAAGCCCTACAACTCTATGAATTTTACCGTACCTTTTAAAGGTATCAAGATGAGGAATCTCTTCAGTAAGTTGACTCATTCTCACTGGCTTTGGCCTCCTCTAATAATTCAAGCAATTTCGTGCGTAATTCTTGTAATTGGCTATCGATACTGGCATCGACTCTACCAAATGATGATTCTGCATAGCATTGGTAAGGATTTACATTATGTTTAGGAAAGATAGATAAATCTGCTTGCTGATCTACTATCATTTGTAACTCTGCTTTCTGTTCCACAACTTGGTCATATTGCTCAGGATGTACATAAATAGATATTTGTCCTTGTTCTTTCACTTCTTCTATAAGCGCACGAACTATTTCCACAAATTGATATGGTTCTTCCTGTAGCTTCGTATTTAGAATTTTTGAAGCAGAAGCAATCCCTAAATGAAGTATCGTTTCTTCACTTTCTTCAACTCGTTGCTTATAATCTTGTTCAGCACGATTAATAATGAACTGAGCTTGTTGGATAAGATGTTCGTATTCTGATTCTGCTTCTACTTTTCCTTCAGCAAATCCGTCTTTATAAGCCTCTTCTTTTACTTGTTGAATCAAATTCTGTTTTTCTTGATCCCAATTGCTTTTTTGTTGCTCGATATCAGTTTGGGCTTCATCTATCAGTTGTTGTGCTTTTTCTTCAGCATTTTTTAAGGTTTCTTCCGCTTGAACAAATGTTTCATCAGCTTGTCTCTTAACTTGTTCAGCATGTTCTTGTGTTACTTCAACTTCATTATCACTCTGTATATCTTGTCTTACTTGTTGAGCGTTGATTGGCTTTAATCCAATTACTCTTTTCGAGTTAGACAATAATATCGTCACCCCCGCCTCGAGCAATTACTATTTCACCAACATCTTCTAATCTTCTTATAACTGCAACTATTCTAGACTGACTTTCCTCTACATCTTTGAGTCTTACTGGCCCCATGTATTCCATTTCCTCTCTAAATGTTTCAGCCATACGGTTAGACATATTGTTAAATACGACCTCTTTTACTTCTTCACTAGCTACTTTCAGAGAAAGCATAAGATCCTCGTTCTCAACTTCTCTAATTACACGTTGAATAGCTCGATTATCAAGAGTCACAATATCTTCAAATACAAACATACGTTTCTTAATTTCTTCAGCCAATTCTGGATCTTGAATTTCTAAAGAATCTAATATTGTTCTCTCTGTACTTCGATCTACTCCATTTAACACCTCAACCACTGCTTCAATTCCACCAGTTTGTGTGTAGTCTTGTGTAACTGTAGTAGAAAGTTTCCTTTCTAGTATTTGTTCTACCTCACTAATGACCTCCGGTGATGTAGAATCCATAATAGCAATACGTTTTGCTATATCAGCCTGCATTTCTTGAGGCAGTTCTGATAAAATTTGAGCGGATTGCTCAGAATCTAAATAGGATAGAACGAGTGCAATGGTTTGAGGATGTTCATTTTGAATGAAATTTAGAATTTGAGCTGGATCAGCTTTTCGAGCAAAATCGAATGGTCTTACCTGTAAGGAGGAAGTAAGTCTATTAATAAGATTGGATGCTTCAGATTCTCCTAAAGCTTTTTCAAGCACTGTCTTCGCGTATCCAATCCCTCCTTGTGAAATGTAGTCTTGTGCTAAAGCTATTTGATGAAATTGATCTAGGATTTGCTCTTTTTGTTCTGGTTCTACTTTTTTAACGGATGATATTTCTAATGTTAGTTTTTCAATTTCTTCTTCTGTTAAATGCTTGTACACTTGTGCTGATACATCAGGCCCAAGAGATATGAGTAACACAGCAGCTTTTTGCTTGCCAGTCATCTCACTCTTTTGCTTTGCCATAAACGCTTCCTCCTAGTCTTCTGCAATCCACGATCTAAGAAGTTTTGCAAAATCCTCTGGTTTATCCTTAGCCATTCGCTCTAATTGCTTACGGCGTAAAGAGGCTTCTGTTTCTTGTTCTTCCTCAATATCAGGTACTGATACTGGCGCTTCCGCCACATATTCTTCCTTTACAGCCTTCTTCTTGTTTCCTTTTGCTAACATCCAAATTAATGTTGCTATGATGACTAACATCACTCCACCGATAGCATATAGCCAGGTTGGAATAACTGGTTTAGATTCTCCTTCAAACTGAGGTTGTCCATTAAATTCTTCAAAAACAACTGATATCTTATTTGATGGTTCAACTTCACCATATTCATCAGAAATCGAGGTTTCCACAATAGAACTTAAAATAGATGTCACACTTTCACTAACCGTATTTTGCTCCTGTGTACTCAATGATTCTGCAGATTCAGTGTTTTCTGTTTGTGCTTTGCTATTATCAACGGCAACCTGAATCCCTAAGTCACGAAGCTTATAAGGACTTTCCACAATATTACGCTGAATACGGTTATATTCATTGTTAATTGTTTCTTTCATCATTTCATAACTGCCATCGCCTTCACCCTCAGCTGTATCATAGTTCGGAACATCTTCTTCCCCTGTACCAGGTGTCCCACCAACTGGCGGATTCCCTGTATAAGTCTCTGTGATCCTCTCTACACTTACAGGAAGCCCTTCCTCACCGTCAGCTGAACTAGGCTGCACAAGATTTTCAGTACGGTTTTCTTTTGTGAAATCTACATCAGCTGTTACAGATACCACGACTTTATTTCGTCCTATCATCATACCTAGCATTTTTTGTACACGTTGTTGAATATCACGTTCTATATCTTTTTTTATCCCCTGTTGATATTCATAGGTATTACCTGATGCCATATTTCCTTCATTTTCTAAGTCGTAATATGTAAAAGATTGATCTGTAATGACGATATTATCTGTAGAAAGGTTTGGCACCGATTTCGATACTAAGTTATATAAAGATTTGACTTTATTTTGGTCTATATCGTAGCCGCCTTCTTTTTGTATGACTACAGATGCTGAAGCTTGCTGTTGCTGCTCACCGACAAAAACAGATTCTTTAGGTTTGTTAATCATTACTTTAGCATCTCTAATACCATCAATACTTGAAATCAATGTTGCTAATTCTGTTTGCATCGCGTCTAATTTTATGACATCAAATTCGTTATCTGTCATTCCCCACGATGTATTGGCACTAAAAAAGGAGTAGTCAATATTTCCGCTGTTAGGTAGCCCTTGAGCTGCTAAATCCACTAACAAAGAGTCTACTTGTTCTTGCGGAACTAAAACACTTTGTCCTCCATTAGATATTTCGTACTTTATGTTCCTCGTATCGAGCTCTTCTTTAATTTGGCCTACCTCTTGCAGTGATAGATTACTATATAGAGGAACCATTTTGGTATTGGAAGCAAACGCACTCACTCCAATTATTAAAACAAATAAACCAATAATTGCACCAATCATGACACTTTTTTGAGCGAGAGTACGGCTTTTCCAAAATGTAGTTACCTTTTCTATATAAAGTTGTAGCTTTTCTCTCATAATAGCCCCCGTCGTCAAAAACGTTCTTAATTATGCTGTTCAAACATAATCATACTTGCATTCTAGAGATTTCTTTATATGCATCGATGACTTTCCCCTGTACTTGGACAGCTGTTTGCAAAGTGATACTTGCTTTTTGAGCTGTAACCATCACTTCATGCAAGTTATCAACTTCACCTTTTGCAAGCTTTTCTGTCATTTGGTTCGATGTCACTCCGGCTTTATTTACATTGTTAATTGCATTTTTCAAACTATCTGCAAATGCAGATTGCACCTCAGAAGGAGATGCTTTTGTTTTGGTAGATTCCGTTTGTGGTTGTAATTGTTGCAAGGATGAAATCGAGGTCGCTAAATTGTTCATCTCCAATATACCTCCTGTTATCTTCCGATTTCTAATGCTTTCATAAGCATGCTTTTATTAGCATTCATAGCAGTTACGTTGGCTTCATATGAGCGTGTAGCACTCATTAGATCAACCATTTCTTTTAGTGGATCAACATTTGGCATCGCAACATATCCATCGTCATTTGCATCAGGATGATTGGGATTGTACATCATATTAAACGGTTCTGGATCTTCCTTGATATCAGTGACTTCTACACCTTGCGCAGAATCAGTTGAAGAACCCATTGCGGTTTGTAGATGAGATTGAAATGATTGCCCATTCGGTTGAAAGGTAACCGTCTTCCTACGATATGGTTGCCACTGACCATCTTCCGTCTGGGATGCTCTTGTTGTTTCAGCGTTTGCCAGATTGGAAGATACAACATCCATTCTCAGTCGTTGTGCTGTTAATGCGCTAGCACTTGCATTTAGTGAATTAAATATCCCCATTATTTATTGACCACCTTTCAGGACACTTTGAAGGCTTCTAAACTTACCATTCAGACGATCTACCAAAGCTTGATAATAGATTTGGTTTTTTGCTAAGTCTGACATTTCTTTATCCATATCAACATTGTTTCCGTTATGGTTATATGTTGTATTTGAATTCGTTACCACTTTGTAAGATTTCCCTCTATAGCTACTAAAAGGGATATGCTTTTCATTCGTTCTTTTCGTTTCTAAAGAGTTATTTACTTCATTTGCCAAAACGTCCTTAAATACCACATCTTTTGACTTAAAATTAGGGGTATCGACATTTGCTATATTATTTGTAATTGTTTGGTTCTTTTGTGATGCGTAATTCATTGAGTTCTCTAACACTTGAAATGTGCTCCCAAAGAGTTTCATTTTCCCCCTCCTTTTTAACCAAATTTTTAAGTAGTGAGACCTAGTTTCTACGGTAATTGTAAGAAATACAAGACTGAATGTCTATGAGATTAATTCCCTATTTAACCTATATTTCTATAATTTTCTTGTAATAACAAGACTATTTACCTACAAAAACAAACAAGTTCGTCAAGGCAAATTTTACGACAATTTTCGCGTTAAGGTTACATTTTTCCATCTAGGTATTATTATGACACATTAGGAATTCAAAAGAAATGTACAAAGTATAAAGATTTTTGTAAGACCCCCAAAAAAAATATCCCTTCTCGAATAGAGAAGGGATATTATTCCATATATTTAGTTCAATCGCATGTTTTGTAATTCATGTAGAAATTTGTCGTTTAGTACTTTAATGTACGTCCCTTTCATTCCGAGGGAACGAGATTCGATTACACCAGCACTTTCTAACTTACGCAAGGCATTTACAATAACCGAACGTGTAATCCCTACACGATCAGCAATCTTACTCGCCACTAGTAATCCTTCATTGCCTTCTAGTTCTTCAAAGATATGCTCAATTGCTTCTAGTTCACTATACGACAATGAACTAATTGCCATTTGTACAACAGCCTTACTTCTTGCTTCTAATTCGATTTCTTCGGCTTTTTCATGAAGAATCTCCATACCAACCACTGTAGCTCCGTACTCAGCAAGCAATAAATCATCTTCATTAAAGCTTTCAGTAATACGACTTAAAATTAACGTTCCCAAACGTTCTCCCCCACCGATAATAGGGACGATTGTTGTTAGCCCGTTCTTAAATAGGTCACGATTTTCTACTGGAAACGCTGTGAATTCACTATTTATATCAATATTGGACGTAGTTTCTTTGATGTTAAATAAATTTTGAGTGTATTCCTCGGGGAATTGACGTTGTTCTAGCATATTTTTCATGCGTTCGTTTTCTATTTCCTGTTTAATCGCGAAACCTAACAATTTACCTCGACGACTTACAATGAAAGTGTTTGCTCCAATTGTATCTCTTAATGTTTCAGACATATCATTAAAGTTCACGGATTTACCTGTTGTTGTTTGTAACATCGCATTAATGTTACGTGCTCGTTCTAATAATTTCATAGTGATCCTCCTGTTCTGACTTAGCTATAGAATAAATTGGCTTAAATCTTTATTTTTCGCAATCGAAGCTAATTTGTCGTCTACGTATGTTTTAGTGATTTCAATTGTTTCCATATTGACATCAGGTGCTTCAAAAGATAAATCTTCCAAGAGCCTCTCTAAAATGGTGTGTAAACGACGAGCTCCTATGTTATCTGTGTCCTGGTTCACTTCAAATGCAACTTCTGCAAGTCTAGTTACAGCTTCGTCAGAAAATTCAACATTTATACCTTCTGTCTCTAGAAGTGCTTTATATTGTTTTAGTAATGCATTTGAAGGCTCTGTTAAAATATTGACAAAGTCTAGTACGGTCAGTTTTTCTAATTCTACCCTAATTGGGAAACGTCCCTGCAATTCTGGAATAAGATCTGAGGGCTTAGACATATGAAAGGCTCCAGCAGCAAAGAAAAGAATATGATCGGTTTTAACCGGTCCATATTTAGTTGTTACAGTAGACCCTTCTACAATTGGAAGAATATCGCGTTGGACACCTTCCCGAGAAACATTAGCGGATTGTTCACTTTGCCCTGCAACTTTATCTATCTCATCAATAAAAATCATTCCAGTCTGTTCTACTTTTTGAACAGCTTCTTGAGAAACTTCATCCATATCAATGAGCTTTTGTGCTTCTGATTGAGTGAGTACTTTACGAGCCTCAGCCACAGTTAAACGACGTTTCTTCGTCTTTTTAGGCATGAACTGACTAAATGCATCTTGCATGTTCATCCCCATCTGTTCCATACCCGAGCCTTGCATCATGTCAAACATAGATGGTTGCTGTTCATCTAGTTCAACAGTAACCATGTGATCTTCAAGTTCACCCATAGCCAGTTGATTTGCTCTACGTTTGCGCTTCTGTTCAATATCTTGCTCTTCCTGAGTTGATTCTTCCTGACCTTGATCTTGTTGCTGATTGAAGAACATTTCCAATGGATTTTTAAAGTTATTTTGTTTTTTCTTTTCTGGAACTAATAACTCTACTATACGTTTATTCGCCAACTCTTCAGCGCGACCTTTAACGCCTTCCATTTTTTCTTCTTTCACCATTCGTACAGACGTCTCCATCAAATCACGAATCATTGACTCCACATCTCGGCCGACATAGCCTACCTCTGTAAACTTTGTTGCTTCAACTTTTATAAAAGGCGCACCCACTAGTTTAGCTAATCGCCGAGCAATTTCTGTTTTCCCCACACCAGTGGGTCCAATCATCAAAATATTCTTTGGAACAATTTCTTCTTTAAGCTTATCGTCAAGCTGCATACGTCGATATCGATTTCGTAAAGCAATTGACACTGATTTTTTAGCATTTTTTTGACCAATAATATATTGATCAAGTTTTTCCACGATTTGACGTGGAGTAAGATTATCAGACATATTTACGTCCTCCTTTACTCACCTAACACTTCTAAAACTATCTCATTGTTCGTATACACACATATTTCACCAGCAACTTCTAAAGCTGCCTGAGCAATTTCACCTGCTGTTTTTTGGTCAGTATATCTCTTTAATGCTCTCCCTGCACTCAAGGCATAATGCCCACCTGAACCAATTGCTAGGATGTCATCATCTGGTTCAATCACTTCCCCAGTTCCAGAAACTAATAGCATAGCATCCTTATTCATTACAATAAGCATGGCCTCTAATTTACGAAGAACCTTGTCACTACGCCATTCTTTAGCAAGTTCAACAGCTGCTCTTTGGAGATTACCATCAAATGCTTCTAGTTTGGCCTCAAATTTTTCGAACAGTGTGAAGGCATCCGCAACAGATCCAGCAAATCCTGCTAGTACTTGCCCTTTATATAAGGTACGAACTTTTTTTGCTTTATGTTTCATTACAACTGCATTTCCAAATGTAACCTGACCGTCCCCACTCATAGCACTTTGACCATTATGTCGAACGGCAAAAATAGTTGTAGCATGAAATTGTTGTTCCAACCTATCCACCTCTTTCCAATCGTCATCCTTTTAGGCTCTTGGATGGCTATTATTATATATTTTACGTAAATGGTCTTTCGTTACATGAGTATAAATTTGTGTTGAAGACAAATGTTCGTGTCCTAATAATTCCTGTACGGAACGTAAATCGGCACCTTCATTTAACATATGGGTTGCAAATGTGTGCCTCAACTTATGAGGATGTAAATGAATTGTCAAAGCTGCTTTTTGCACCATTTGATCCAATACTTTTCGAACACCTCTATCTGTCAAAGGCGTACCTTTTGCATTTAAGAAGACATGCTGTGTTGCATGGTTTGATTTTGCTAACAGCTTGTTTCTGCCGTTAGAAATATAATCTGATAATGCTTCTTGAGCAAAGCTACCGAATGGTACATACCTTTCTTTTCTCCCTTTTCCTTGTACAAGTAAAGTACCTAAAGAAAAATCTATGTTTTCTATGCTCAGTTTTACACATTCACTAACACGCATTCCAGTTGCATATAGTAATTCCAAAATAGCTTGATTTCTTTTCCCAAGTGAAGTGTTCAAATCACTAACATGAAAAAGCTTCTCCAACTCCTCTTCATATAAAAACTCTGGAATTGGTTTATTCATTTTAGGTAATGAAATATTTAGGAATGGGTTAAATTCAATCTTGCCTTCTCTTTCAAGAAATCGGTAAAACATTCGTAAACTTGATAGCTTCCGTGATACAGATCTCCTGGACAATTGTCGATCATATAATTCGGTTAAAAATATACGAATTACTGCATAATCCACATCAAACAAAGAAGTAATCCCTTCCTTATTTAAAAATTCAAGAAATGCATTCAAATCATATTCATAAAATTGGATGGTATTAGAGGAAGCATTTTTTTCAATTTGTAAGTATTCGATAAATGCCTGTCTTTCCTTTTGAATATCCATATTATCACCTCACATAAGGCGTTTAAATATTAACACAGTTCTATACCTTATGCAATGAATTTTACTAAATTGTAACAAAATTCTGAATTGTTATCGATTAGACTCAATTTCATAACCTTTATCAGGATAGCCTTTTGAACAGATATTATTCAAATTTCTGTCAAGCAATTTCCCTTACCACTCGTAGATTATAGCCTTAGTGTGAAATAGGTGTCAAACAAAGTTTTCTGTACAATCATAATCTTTACAAAAACTTATTCCAAATTTTAAAATAATCAAGTTTTGTTACAACCTTATGGTAAATAAACATGTAATAGAAGGGCGATACCAACTTCTACTTTACTATAAGAAGCTTCTTAATTTTATATGCCAGAAAAGCCCCATTATCTTGAAGGCTTGAGTTCGAGATATATTCAAAAGATGATGGGTCCGATACTTGAAACGTGGAAGGGGGTTACGGTGAAGCAACTCGCTTTCCTGCGGGCGAGCTGGTGAGCCTTCTCAGTTGCTTTGCTCCCTCCGGGGGTCTCACCAACCTCTTTCTCCCGCGGGAGTCTCGTAGTTTCCCTTCACCCCTATACGGGTAATGGCTATCGGACCCGCGGCCAAATGTTGTATGTCTCCCGAAAGGACATATAAGCCCTTATTTTTAGTGAAAACCCTCTTTGGTTAGATCTTACGGACAAATAAAACTTTATTTTTTACAAACAGCGAACTAAATGTCCATTAGTCTCTTGCCACAGAATTTTTTGTTATGAACCAATTGTTATACTAGAACTTACTAGGGTGTGTACCATTAGAAGATATTCAAATACCTCAACCTCTCTAACTTCGCAAATGTTGCCGTTTCTCCCAACATCGCAGGAGGTGGCCATGGAACAAGAAGAACTCCCGCTGGAAAAAGAGGTAGGCAAGACTCCACAGAGCCCCGATTTTTGGGCTCGAGGAGGCTTGCCAGCTCGCCGGCAGGACGCGAGTTGTTCCACGGCCACCTTTATTCTAACTAAATCTACGGAAACACCCCTCTTTCGGGATTACCAAATTTATCTCGATTTTAAGTCTTCCATATTATTCCTCTTATCCTGAATATCGCAAATAATACATTCGTATGTAACATAAAAATTTACTACATTCTACACAAAAAAAGCCTGGCTTCCTATTAATAGAAGCAACCAGGCTTTTTTACTATTCTTGTGAATCTTCTTTATAGTTACATGATGTACATTGAACTTGTGTGCCTTTTTTCGCCTTCTTTTCTACCAATAAAGATTCACATTTTGGACAAGGACGGCTAATTGGCTTATCCCAAGAAATAAAGTCGCACTCTGGAAAGCGATCACATCCATAAAAGGTACGACGCTTTTTACTTTTACGTTCAACTACATTACCTTCTTTACACTTAGGGCATTTTACACCTATTTCTTTTAAAATAGGCTTGGTATTCCTGCAGTCCGGGAAATTCGAGCATGCTAGGAATTTACCATAGCGTCCCATTTTGTAGACCATTTCGTGTCCACATTCTTCACATGTAACACCAGCAGGTTCATCTTTAATCTCGACTTCTTCCATTTCTTTTTCAGCCTTTTCTAAACGCTTCTCGAAATCTTGATAAAAGTCATCGATAACTTGAATCCACTGCTTTTTCCCTTCTTCTACAGCATCCAAGTTTCCTTCCATTTCAACTGTGAAGTCCACGTTAATAATTTCAGGAAAATACTCTCTTAATAATTCAACTACGATTTCACCCAACTCCGTTGGTACGAATCGTTTATTATCCAAGCTTACATACCCACGTCTTTGAATAGTATCTAATGTTGGAGCATAAGTAGATGGACGTCCAATGCCCATTTCCTCCAACGTCCTCACTAGACGAGCTTCTGTGTACCGTGGAGGTGGCTGGGTAAAGTGTTGGTTCGGTTCGATTTTGGAAGCCTTAACAGTCATACCCTCTTCCAATTCAGGTAAGTACTTATCTTCTTCCTTTTTGTTATCATCGCTACCTTCCACGTAGACCTTCATAAAACCTTTGAATTTTATTTTAGATCCTGTAGCTCTAAATTCAACATCCTCATTTAATAAATGAGCTGTTATCGTATCCATCACGGCAGGAGCCATTTGACTCGCTAAGAAACGTTCCCAAATTAACTTGTATAAGCGAAATTGATCTCTTGATAAGAATTCTTTAATTGTTCTTGGATCACGCACTGTGGAAGTTGGTCGAATTGCTTCGTGTGCATCTTGTGCATTTTGTGCATTTTTGTTTTTTTGGTTCCCTTTTCCTAAAAATGTTTTGCCGTACTTCTCTTCAACATATCCAGCTGCTTCTTTTTGAGCACTTTGAGATATTCTTGTAGAGTCCGTACGCATATAAGTAATTAAACCAACCGTACCTTCTTTTTTCCCTAGCTCTATACCTTCATAGAGTTGTTGCGCAAGCATCATGGTTTTCTTAGCTTTGAAGTTTAATTTACGTGCTGCTTCCTGTTGGAGGGAAGATGTTGTAAAAGGAGCTGCGGGATTTCTTCGCCTTTCCCTTTTATTTATTTTATCAACGGTAAAGTCTTTCCCTTTCATTTTTGAAAGTACTCCATCAACATCCTCTTTTGAAGATAGTTTTTCTTTTTTTCCATTCAAACCGTAAAACGATCCTTCAAATGATTCTTTTTCTTTTTGAAAGTTTCCTTCAATTGTCCAATATTCTTCTGGCTTAAATTCATTTATTTCATTTTCACGATCAATGATAAGCTTTACAGCGACTGATTGTACTCGTCCAGCACTAAGGCCTTTTTTAACTTTCTTCCATAATAATGGACTGATATTATAACCAACCAATCGGTCTAGAACCCTTCTTGCCTGTTGTGCATCTACCAGATCCATATCGATGGTACGAGGGTTTTTAAACGATTCTTTTATAGCATCTTTCGTAATCTCATTAAACACAACCCTGCATTGAGATGTTTCATCCATATTCAGGCTATGTGCTAAGTGCCAAGCAATTGCCTCTCCCTCTCTGTCGGGGTCAGCGGCAAGATACACTTTCTTCGCTTTTTTAGCTGCCGTTTTCAATTCTTTTAATACGGGCCCTTTACCTCTTATTGTGATGTACTTAGGTTGATAGTCTTCCTCAACATTCACACCCATTTGACTTTTAGGTAAGTCAATTACGTGGCCCATTGATGCTTTTACAGAATATTTTTTTCCTAAATATCGCTCTATTGTTTTTGCTTTTGCAGGTGATTCTACAATAACCAGATAATCTGCCATATATGTTTCCTCCCAGATGGGGTTCATTTTCAGTTGTTAGTTCTATTGTTATGTTGAAAACGTTTATTATTTTAAAATCTTCCCTATTATTAAATATTTCTTCTCAGTTTGTCAAACGCATAAATAGATAAATATTTCATTTTATGGATATTTCAAACAGAAATTTGACGATAATCTACAAAATTACCTCCATTATTACAACCAATCCTCTTCTATATCGTGGGAGTTTTGAACTAATTTCGCTCCTTGTTGGATTAATCGATGACACCCCACTGACATGGGGGATGTAATATCGCCTGGTAAAGCATACACATCTTTCCCTTGCTCTAAAGCTTGATCCACCGTAATAAGAGATCCGCTTCTTTCTTTCGCTTCTATCACTAATGTTCCTGTACTTAGACCGCTAATAAGTCGATTACGCTCCGGGAAATGCCATTTCTGAGGTTTGATATAAGGAGGATATTCACTAACAAGGAGTTGGTTCCTTCTAAGGTTTTCCATAAGTCCTCGATTTTCTAAAGGATAGCAATGGTTAAAACCAAATGCAAGCACAGCGATTGTTCGACCTCCTTTTTCCATTGTTATATTATGAGCAAAGGTGTCGATTCCTCTCGCCATACCACTAACAATTACGCATTTCTGTTCAATTAATGGAGTTAACACATTCTTCATTATTGGGTATGCTTTAGAGGTAGGAGTTCTTGTACCTACTACGCTAAGAGAAGGTGATTGACTTAGTAAAGATAGGTCCCCTTTACAATATAAAACAATCGGCGGATCTGGGATTTGTTTGAGGTGGGAAGGAAACAGAGGATGCTTATTCGTTATTACAATATTTTGATGTATATAGGATGCTGTAAGGCGCTTCATATCACTCGAATGCAACTTCTGAAATATACTTGTAGCTTTCTTGGTTGGGAGTTGTAATAAAGAGGCTAGTTGAGCAAGAGATTTTTTATAGGGAAGGATTAAATTAGGATCTACATTCATAACCTTCCTCATTAATCGACGATTTCCATTCAACACTATAAGAAGATGGCATAAGCGGAATTCAAAATTGGTCATCACATTTATCCTTTCTACTAAGTAAACAAGTTTCTACTATTGTAATGTTTATTATAGGCATCATTAGAAAGAAAAGCTCCTGGGGGATACCAGGAGCTTTCGAACATTCTTCTTAATGTGTTTTACATTTTTCATATAGAGCATTATTTTTCAAGACATTAATAAGTGTTTCACCCATTACTGCTGGCGTTTCTGCAACTTCAATGCCGCATTCATTCATAACAGAAATCTTTTCTTCTGCTGTTCCTTTTCCGCCAGAGATGATTGCACCAGCATGTCCCATACGTTTACCCGGAGGAGCTGTGCGACCTCCGATAAATCCAACTACAGGCTTATCCATGTTTTCTTTGACGAAACGGGCAGCTTCCTCTTCTGCAGTACCACCTATTTCCCCAATCATGATAACTCCATACGTATCAGGATCATCTTGGAATGCCTGCAATACATCAATAAAGTCAGTACCATTTACAGGGTCTCCGCCAATTCCAACAGCAGTAGATTGACCAATTCCAGCTTCTGAAAGTTGATGTACTGCCTCATACGTTAGTGTTCCACTACGGGAAACAACACCGATATGGCCTTTTTTGTGAATATAACCAGGCATAATACCAATTTTACATTCTTCAGGGGTAATAACACCTGGACAGTTTGGTCCTACTAGGCGAGTTTTCTTGCCTTCCATATACCGTTTAACTTTTACCATGTCGATTACAGGGATATGTTCTGTAATACAGATTACCATATCAAGTTCTGCATCTACTGCTTCCATAATAGCATCGGCAGCAAATGCTGCAGGAACGTAAACAACGGAAGCAGTTGCTCCTGTTTGTTCAACAGCCTCTTCAACTGTATTGAAAACAGGTACACCCTCTACTTCTGTTCCGCCTTTTTTCGGGGTTACACCACCAACAATTTGAGTTCCGTACTCAAGCATTTGTTTTGTGTGGAAAAGTGCAGTAGAACCTGTGATTCCTTGCACAATAACTTTTGTATCTTTATTAATATATACACTCATTTTTGTCCGTCCTTTCTTATTTTACTAGTTCAACAATTTTCTGAGCCGCTTCAGCCATAGATTCAGAAGCTGTAATATTTAGTTCTGACTCATTTAGAATTTGTTTACCTTCTTTTACGTTGGTACCTTCTAAACGTACAACAAGTGGAATCTCTAAACCTACTTCTTTCGAAGCCGCTACTACACCTTCAGCAATAACATCACACTTCATTATTCCACCGAAGATATTAACGAGAATCCCTTTAACACTGGAATCGGACAAAATGATCTTAAACGCTTCCGTTACCTTTTCTGTAGTGGCACCTCCCCCTACATCAAGGAAGTTGGCGGGCTCACCACCGTAGTGCTTAATGGTGTCCATCGTTGCCATTGCAAGACCCGCACCATTCACCATACAACCGATATTCCCGTCTAGAGCAATATAACTTAGGTCATACTTAGAAGCTTCAATTTCTTTTGGATCTTCTTCATCTAAGTCACGATATTCTAAAATATCTTTTTGACGGAATAAAGCGTTATCATCAAAGTTTAACTTTGCATCTAAAGCTAGAACTTCACCATCACCTGTCGTAACAAGAGGGTTAATCTCAGCAATGGAGCAATCTTTTTCTACAAAGACTTGATAAAGACCCATCATGAATTTAACTGCTTTACCTAATAATTCATCTGGGATATTAATGTTAAATGCTAAACGACGTGCTTGATATGGCATTAAGCCTGCAACTGGATCAATAACTTCTTTAAATATTTTTTCAGGCGTATTTGCAGCAACTTCTTCTATCTCTGTACCGCCTTCTTCAGAAGCCATCATCGTAACTCTAGAGGTTGCACGATCAAGTACAATGCCTACGTAATATTCCTTTTGTATGTCACAGCCTTCTTCTATCAGTAAGCGCTTAACTTCTTTACCTTCAGGTCCTGTCTGATGAGTAACCAACTGCTTACCTAGAATTTCATTGGCATATGTACGCACTTCATCTTGGTTTTTTGCTACTTTTACGCCACCGGCATTACCGCGTCCTCCTGCGTGGATTTGTGCTTTCACTACTGATACCTTAGAGCCTAGTGCATTCGCAGCATCTACAGCTTCATCTACGGTATAAGCTACCTTACCATTGGGAACGGCAACGCCGTAGCTACGTAATATTTCTTTACCTTGATACTCGTGAATATTCATGTTCCATCCTCCCATCAAATTGTCACTGCATGACCATTGTATAAAAAATATGTGTGAATTGTCCACAAATTCATTTATAATATAGAAAACTTTCGAGAATTTCTCTTTATTCTCACAAAATATCACATAAATCAGGTAACTAATTTAGTTACCTGTAATTGTGCTACGTAAACTAGTTTCTGGAAATAGTATCCCCCCCTCAACAGACCTGTTTTCTTAAAAGAATCCACTTTACGTTTTTTATCCAGATCGTTTATCAACTTGATATACAAATGCAAACACTTCTGCTACAGCCTGATAAAGATCTTCTGGTATTGTTTCATTTATATCTAGCTCTCCAAGCAAATTTACTAAAGCAGGGTCTTCTTGAATAGGTACATGATGCTCTTCTGCACTTTCTACGATCTTAGAAGCAACATCGCCTTTTCCCTTAGCTACAACCTTTGGTGCTTCTTGTTCATCAGCATCATAATTTAATGCAACTGCCTCTCTTCGTTTATGTTGTTCACTCATATTTTTAAATCAAAGCCTCCTTGAGGAAAAGTGGAATGTTTTGAAGTAGGGGTTTTTGTTTCTTGGTGATTTTCATGTATAGCACGATGTCTAACCGTAGAAACCTGATACCCTATCTTTTCCAACCCTTGTTCTAAAGACGGTTTTAGCGACTTTAGAACAGAAGATGCCTTTTCGTTATCCGAAAAGATTGTAAGCTGAACAATTCTTTTTTGAACACGCATATCAATTACCGTTTCTTTTAAAGATCCTAATTCTAAATAAAATAAAATATGGCAATAATCTGGATCAATTACGTCATCTTCATTTTTTTTGCCTTCTACATCCATGAATAAATCCTGTTCCAAACCAAACCATTCCCCAGGTAACTGTAGGTTCATTTGAAGCATTTGATTGTTTTCCTGCACATTTAACGGCATCCCATTCAGATGATGGAGAACTGTTTGTAATTTCTCCGTCATTTGAGGACTAGTACCGTCATGCATTACTTGTAAAACTGTGGATTTTAATGTTTGATTTACTTGTTCTGGATTATGAAGAAGCTTATGCTCAACGTTCATTCCTGTTGATTGCAATGAAGACTTTAGCTGGACTAAAAACTGCTCCTTACTTCCCTGGAAAAGCTGAGATTGATCTTGCCTAGCATGACTTAACCAATCAACTAATACTTGCATTTGTTGTTGAGTAAGCTGTCTTCCAGATACCTGCTGAAGTTGATTCACCATGTTGGATATAGGAGCTGATTGTTGTTGTATAACTTGTTGTGGTTTTTGACTTGATGCAAATTCTTGCAATACTTTATATGCATCATCAGTTAAAGTGCTTTTCAGGGATTGTATCAAAGCTTGATTTTGATTAGAAAAAAGTAGTTGCTGTGTTTTTAATTGTAATGCATTTACTTGTTTGTGATCCATCTGACTAGTATTTAGCTTTCCATCTTGACCTAGTTTAACTAGGCTTGTCAAAGTTGTTACCCATTGTTGAAATTGTTGTTGCTTTCCACCTTGAAAAGGTAACTGTTGTTGTAATAGGTTCAATAATCTCCTTGCCATATCTTTCGAAGAGTTGTTACTGTTCGTAACCTGGGACAATAACGTCTGCGGTAAGTCCTCTTGATTAGCAGGTCCTTTTAGAGTAGGTTGTGAAGAATGGAATACTTGAGACTTCAAGTTTTGTATCGAATTAGCTTCCGAAATGATACCAGCCTTGCGTAATACATGTAAGCTTTCTGATTGATTCATGTTTATATGAGCATTTAGCGTATTAGAGACCTGTTGAGAAAAAGAAGTTGTTGATCGGTTCATTGCAGATTTTATTTGATGTAATAATTGTTGCTGTCGATCTGTCGTTGGTTGACCTTCTAAGTCTGCCTCAACAGACTGTAAGGTTGATGATAAAGTCTGTTGTCCTTCTATTCTCGTCTGTAATGCTTGAAATATCGAAGCTTTGATAGGCATTTTTCGTTTCAACATGTCTAGCATCACATGGTTGAATCCTTTTTGGTCACCGAATTTACCCAATATGCTTATAGCCTTCTGAACATCACCTTTTTGAAATGGTATGTTTTCATTTAACAAGGTTTTGATAAGGTTGGCGCGTTCTTTTGAAAAAGATATTCCTAACTGCTGTAATATTTGTGTGGTTTGTTTATCAGATTGTTGCATGCCCACTTCATTCATCACTTGTAATTGCACCATTTGGTCATTAGACTTCACTTGAAATAAATATCGTCCATTTAGAGTTAAGGCGGCTTCTAACTGTGCGGTAACTTGCTGATTACCAAGCTGAACAAGGGCGCGTTGGTTTGGATAAAGCTTTAGTACTTTACCAGTTACCATTTGACCAGGCTTTAATGTTTGTTGGATAGATTGAGTTTTTGATGATTTCAGTGTCTCTAACAGTTGTGATGTAATGGTAGAGGACAATATTATTCACCTCCATAAATGGCTTTACGAACGGGGGAAAAAGAACGCCTATGGTACTGAGTTATACCATGCTCCTGTATGGCTTGCATGTGTTCTTTTGTTCCATACCCCATATTATTTCCAAATTGGTATTCAGGAAAAGCGTTATGAAGTGTTTCCATATAACGATCTCGTGTTACTTTAGCTAGCACACTGGCTGCAGCAATGGAAATACTGCGAGTGTCCCCTTTTATTAGTGCATCATAACTTACACTAATGTCTGTTAATTCTACTGCATCGATTAATACATGATCGGGGAAAGGATCTAATTGAGATAGGGCTTTACGCATTGCTAACTTTGTAGCTTGGTGAATATTCAATTCATCAATCACTTCACTTGGAATTACTCCTATCCCATAGGAAATTGCTTCTTGTTTTATCGATTCAAAAAATAGATTACGATTACTTCCTGTCAACTGCTTAGAATCATTCAATCCTACCAAATGGAAATCTATAGGTAAAATAACTGCTGCTGCTACTACAGGGCCGGCCAAAGGACCTCTTCCAGCTTCATCTATACCAGCAATATACTGTTTGCCTTCCTGAAAGTAATGCTTCTCAAACGATTGCATTTCCTCAAATTGATGTTGTAATGCTCGTTTATGCTTTTGTTTTTTTTCATATTGCTCCAATAATTTTTGA
Source organism: Pontibacillus yanchengensis (assembly GCF_009856295.1). NCBI lineage: Bacteria > Bacillati > Bacillota > Bacilli > Caryophanales > Bacillaceae > Pontibacillus > Pontibacillus yanchengensis. The sequence continues at coordinate 334,459 of NZ_WMEU01000001.1, forward strand.
ACACCTTTACGGCTATCCTTTTGGAATGCTATGTATTGTTCTTCTGTAAACTGTTCATTATTGATAAGTTCTTTAATATAAGCAATTGTAAAGTCTGATTTCATATACTCCTCCATCAATCTTTATATCGGTTTTAGTTAAAAATTTTAAAGTATAGCAATTTTCGTATTTACATTGGACTATACGAAAGAAAGGCTGACCCAATGTGAGTCAGCCCTGTATCACTCTGTTTCTTGTTGTTCGACAACTTCAGGTGTCTCAAGTGTAATGGCACCTAATTTATTGGATCGTAAATCACGTATGATAATATCAGCTACTTTATCAAAATTGACGTTGCCACCGCTTTCTAAACATCCACGTTTTTCACCTATATGCTCGAATGCTTCACCCATTTCTTCAATAGAGGAAGGAAGACCATAGCGTTCTTTTAAAGCAGATGAATAATGAGCTTGTAGAAAACGAATTATAAAAGCCGCTACATCTGGTATTGGTAGAATATTATCTTTAATCGTCCCAATAGATGCTAAACGATAACCAACGATTTCATCCTCAAATTTAGGCCATAATATACCTGGAGTATCTAATAACTCAAAGTCTTTTTTAACTTTGATCCATTGTTGTGCCTGGGTCACCCCTGGCTTGTCTCCAATTTTTGCAATCTTTTTCTTAGCCAGTCGATTAATCAAAGTAGACTTCCCTACATTAGGAATACCTAAAATCATTGCACGAGCCGGACGAGGGCGAACCCCTTTTTTCCGGAGCTTTTCTAATTTTTCATTTCCAAGTTCCTTCGCCTGTTGTACGACTGATTGGATGTCTTTTTGCTGTTGAACATCTACAGGTATAGCAATGATTCCTTTTTCTTCATACCACTGAACCCACTGCTCCGTTACATGTGCGTCAGCTAGGTCTTTCTTCATTAATAAGACCATTTTCGTTTTCTGGTTTAAAACCTGATGTAACATTGGGTTTTGAGATGAGTAAGGTGCTCTTGCATCTACCAGTTCAATAATAAAGTCTACTAACTTCAATTTTTCTTCTACTTCACGTTTTGCTTTGGCCATATGGCCTGGAAACCATTGAATAGTCAAATTCAATCACCCTTTTTTTAGTTCACAGTTCCAATTCGACTAGGTGGCCAAATTTTAAATTGAGCCTCGCCTACAATCCGGTCTATTGAGATGAGTCCTAATCTTCTACTATCTGTGGAGTTATTACGATTATCCCCTAACACCAATACATACCCCTCAGGAATCTTCTGATATCCACCTGGTAGGTCTTCAAGTGAAAAATCAAATGTGTACGTTTGATTATCATTTAACTGGTTAACCCTGTCTTGTATAAACGGTTCGTTAACAGTCTTGCCATTCACATATAGTTTTTCATCTTTGTATTCGACGTGTTCACCTGGTAAACCAATTACACGTTTGATATAATTCCGAGTTTCTGTTGCATGAAATACAACAACATCAAAACGTTCTGGATCTCCAATCGTATAACTTATCTTATTAACAATTAAGTAATCCCCATCATGTAAAGTTGGTAACATAGAGGGCCCATCTACGATAACTGGAGAAAACAAAAACACACGTATAATAATAGCAATTGCAGCAGCGATACCTAGAGCTTTCACCCAGTCAAACCATTCACTTCGTTTTCCAGTCACCCTTCACCCCTCCACAGAAACTCTAATATAATTTATTATTCGTTCTATTGATAACAAAAAGGAGCCTGTCAATGCAAGCTCCTTTTTCGGTGTCATCTTAGCGAAGTTCTTTGATACGTGCTGCTTTACCACGTAGATTACGTAGATAATAAAGTTTAGCACGACGTACTTTACCACGACGACTTACTTCGATTTTATCAACGCGTGGAGAATGTACAGGGAATGTACGCTCAATACCTACACCGTAAGAAATCTTACGTACTGTAAATGTTTCGGAAATTCCTCCGCCACGGCGCTTGATTACTACACCTTCGAAAACCTGGATACGTTCACGGTTACCTTCAACAACCTTAACGTGAACCTTAACAGTGTCACCTGCTTTGAATTTAGGAAGGTCTGTACGTAGTTGGTCTTGTGTTACTTCTTGGATTAAGTTTTGCATCCTTTTTTCACTCCTCTTCACTAATGCTCATGCCTGGATAACCTAGCAGCGGAACATCGTTTTATTCTTAAGTACGATCACTTAAGCACAAGGTTTAATATATCATAATTAAACTATGACTGCAATATTTGATCACTCATTTTCCCATGATTCTATCCATTCTTTTTCCTTTTCACTCAAAGGATAGTCACGTAATAAATCTTCACGTCGCTTATACGTCCTCAAAAGGGATTGTTGATGTCGCCATTCGTCAATTTTAGCATGATTTCCAGAAAACAAGACTTCTGGAACGTGCATCCCGCGGAAATCTCTTGGTCGAGTATAATGGGGGTGTTCCAATAATCCGTTTGAAAATGAATCTTCTGGTGCAGAGGATTCATTACCTAGCACACTTGGGAGAAGTCTTACAACACTATCCATGACGACCATAGCTCCAAGCTCTCCACCCGTTAACACATAATCCCCAATTGAAATCTCATCTGTGACAAGATGCGTTCGAATACGTTCATCATAGCCTTCATAATGTCCGCACAGAAAGATAAGGTGGTCCTCTTGTGCTAACTCCTCTGCCTTTTGTTGAGAGTGAGGTTCGCCTTGCGGGCATAGAAGGATAATCCGTGGATACTTGGTTTGATTTGATGTGTCTTTAATAGCATCTACTGCATCAAAAATAGGTTGAGGTGACAATACCATTCCCGCACCTCCACCATAAGGCGTATCATCCACTTTATTGTGTTTGCTCTCGGTGTACTCTCTAAAATTTATGGTGTTGTAGGAGAAGGCATTCATATCTTGTGCTCGCTTCATGATTGATGAATTTAATACTCCATCAAACATTTCTGGAAATAGTGTAAGAATATCGATATGCATCAGTCTAGCAGCCCTTCCATAGGATTAATGACAATTCTCTGTTGTTCTATATCCACCTCGTAAACAATTTGTTCAATATAGGGAATCATTGCATCCTTTTGTTGTTTTCGTTTTACTACCCATACATCATTTGCGCCTGGGGATAAAATCTCCTTCACAGTTCCTACTTCTTCACCATCTGTTGTAACAACATGACAACCAATGATTTCACGGTAATAGAATTCTCCTTCATCCAAAGGGGTTTGTTGCTCTTGTGTAATAGAAAGAGAGCCACCTTTAAACGCTTCAACCTCATTCAGGCCATCATACCCCTGAAAATGAAGAAGGTGAAAGTTCTTATGCATGCGATGCCCGTCTATAGTTAGTTCCATTATGTTTTGACCATTTGCATTTTTCCAATACACGATATTACCCGGCTCAAATCGATCCTCAAAATCTGTAACTTTAATAACGCGTACTTCTCCTCGTACACCATGTGTGTTCACAATTTTTCCTACTGTAAATAATTGTTCTTCCATTCTTATCACCTATTCATCAATTCTGATTACTTTGCCATCTTCGACGATGATGGCGCCATTATTCATGATACTATCCCAATCGTCACCAACGTTAACTTCAACAATTGTTTCTACTTCATCTTCCGTTATTTCACTGCCTAATGGTAATACATTCAATTGCTCTAATTTATAATCCACCCATCGTATTTTTTCTTTGCGACGGTCAATCTCACGTTGAAATCGTTTCGATACTTCTTCACGGGACACATTTTGTTTCATTTCTATTTTTCTCTTTTCAAAAGACAGTTGCTGGCACTCCTGATCTAATTGTGTCTTTTGTTTCTCGAAATCATTGGCTAGCTTTTGCTTACTCAATTCAGTAAGTATTTGTTTAACGGGAACCTTTTTCATTATTCTCATGATTCCGTCCTCCGTATTCTATCTTGAACTAGATTTTTACACTCATTTCAAGTCCTTTAAGTTAAAGAAGAAGGTCAAAGCATGAAATGGTTAACATAGCGTAAAAAACTGATACTAGACATCTATGAGTTACAATTTCTTTACTTACAAGAAAAGCGCAAGTGCACTGCTATCAACTTATATGCTGCGGCCTACACAACGTAGATTGGTTCGATATTGCTGCGTGAAGCAACAGCCTTAATCAAGCTTCCCTGCATCCACAGTAAATAAAGGGAAAAACCAAAGCATACGCGATTCGATATTAACTTATCGACCGGAGGTGAAGGAAGCTACTAGTGGGGTGGACGCTGAAGCTATGTATCTAAGTGCCTAATTTCATGCTTTCTTTTCTTATAAAAAAAGGGAAAGGTCTCCCCTCCCCTTTTCACATGATATCCAAGTAAACTCTTTTAGTTGAATTTGATGCTGCAGCATAGACAACGGTACGAATAGCCTTAGCTATACGACCATGTCTGCCGATCACCTTCCCTACATCTTCTTTATGAACAGATAGATGATAGGTGATTTTGTTTTCTTCTTCCTGTTCATGAACAGTAACTTCATCAGGGTAATCGACGAGCGGTCTAACCATCGTTTCAATTAGGGCTTTCATGATATCACACTACTTTACTTTTGAGTTTTTTGTGCGTGAAACTTCTCCATGATGCCTTGTTTTGAGAATAGGTTGCGTACTGTATCAGATGGCTTAGCACCTTTTGTCATCCAATCAAGTGCTTTTTCTTCGTTTACAGTAACCTCAGTTGGATTAGCTGTTGGGTTGTACGTTCCAATCTCTTCGATGAAACGACCATCACGTGGTGAACGAGAATCTGCTACGACTAGACGATAGAAAGGGTTACGCTTTGAACCCATACGTTTTAGACGAATTTTTGTTGCCATATTATAAAACCTCCATATTTTTAATTCATTAATAATATCATTACACAAGTAAAGATTGTAGCAGACAATCAAAAGTGTGTAAAGTGTTTTTACATTACATTCTAAAAATTGTGTGAGTCATGGACGAACTACTGCCGTTTTTTACATGAAAGGCATTTTAAATCCACCGCCACCTTTGCCTTTTTTGCCTTTTTGATTGGTCATTTGCTTCATCATTTTCTTCATATCACTAAACTGCTTAAGAAGTCTATTCACTTCAGCAACAGTACGACCTGAACCTTTGGCAATACGTTTTTTACGGCTGGCGTTCATGATACTAGGATCCTCACGTTCTTTCTTGGTCATAGACTGAATGATGGCCTCTATGTGGTTGAGTTGCTTTTCATCAACCTGAGCGTTCTTAAGACCTTTCATTTTATCTGCTCCGGGAATCATACCTATGAGTTCATCAAGAGGACCCATATTTCGGACTTGTCCCATTTGTTCTAGGAAATCATCCAATGTAAAGGACGCGTCCTTCATTTTTTGTTCAAGCTGTTTGGCTTGATCTTCATCGACTTCATTTTGAGCTTTTTCAATCAGGCTGAGCATATCACCCATTCCCAAAATACGCTGGGCCATACGATCTGGATAGAAAGGCTCTAATTGGTCAAGCTTTTCACCCATACCTGCAAATTTAATCGGTTTATCGGTTACAGCTTTAATGGATAATGCTGCACCACCACGTGTATCACCATCTAGCTTAGTTAATACAACGCCCGTAACATCTAACTGTTCATTAAAGGTTTCAGCAACATTAACAGCATCTTGACCTGTCATAGCGTCAACAACAAGGAATGTTTCATTTGGTTGAACATTTTGACGTATTTGCTGGAGTTCATCCATTAGATGTTCATCGACATGCAAACGACCAGCCGTGTCAATAATAACGTAATCATTGTGGTTGTCTTTTGCTTGTTGAATAGCCTCATTTGCAATATCTACTGGGTTTGCTTCTGTACCTTTTGAAAACACAGGCATATCAAGCTGTTTCCCCAATGTTTCTAACTGATTAATGGCTGCAGGACGATAAACGTCGGCTGCTACAAGTAAAGGATTACGATTATGCTGCTTGCGAAGATGGTTTGCTAACTTCCCTGTAGTGGTGGTTTTACCCGCACCTTGTAAACCAACCATCATAATGACAGTTGGTGGCCGGTTCGCAACAGCAATCTTGCTTTGCTCCCCACCCATTAAGTCCGTCAACTCTTCCTTGACCACTTTAATCACTTGTTGACCAGGGGTAAGACTTTGCATGACCTCTTGACCTACTGCACGCTCTTTAATGCGTTTAATAAAGTCTTTTACAACCTTAAAGTTAACGTCTGCTTCTAGTAATGCAAGACGTACTTCACGGGTCATTTCTTTCACATCAGCTTCGGTAACCTTACCTTTGCCTTTTATCTTTTGAAACGTATTTTGCAGTCGGTCGGCTAACCCTTCAAATGCCATATAAGCCGTCCTCCTAATCTAAATTCTCAAGTGTATGAATGATGTCTAATACATCATCATGACCTTGTTGAATGGAATCTTTCAATTGATCGAGCAGCTGCTGCCGCCTTTGGAAACGTTCATACAAGTGCAACTTTGTTTCATATTCTTCTAACATGGTTTCTGTACGTCTAATATTATCATAGACGGCTTGACGACTCACATCGAATGTATCGGAAATCTCCCCTAAAGAATAATCTTCAAGGTAATAATACTCCATGTAACTACGCTGTTTATCGGTAAGCAATTCTTGATAAAAATCAAATAAATAGTTCATGCGTGTTGTTTTTTCAAGCAAAGCAAGCACTCCTTGTTAAGTGAAAAGCCTTTACATATACAAATAGTACAAAATGTAGTAGGCGTCTGTCAAGGCTAGACCTTGAAATTATGAGGATTGTTCTTCCTGTTCTTCTAGCATATCTGCAAATAGCCCATACACAAAGGCATGTGCATCAAAAGCTTGTAGATCGGTAACTTTTTCCCCTAAACCTACATACTTAACAGGTATATCTAATTCATTGCGAATCGCCATGACAATACCACCTTTAGCTGTCCCATCAAGTTTTGTCAATACGATTCCTGATACGTTTGTACTCTCAGAAAATGTTTTTGCCTGACTTAGAGCATTCTGACCCGTGGTAGCATCTAGTACAAGTAATGATTCATGAGGTGCGCCTGGTATTTCACGTTCAATAACACGTTTCACCTTAGAGAGTTCATTCATCAAATTCACTTTGTTTTGGAGACGTCCTGCTGTGTCACATAGAAGTACATCAGCGCCTTTTGATTTAGCTGACTGGATTCCATCATAGATAACTGCAGCTGGGTCACTGCCTTCGCTATGTTTAATAACAGGTACATTCACTCGTTGACCCCAAATTTCTAATTGCTCTATCGCACCTGCACGGAATGTATCTCCTGCTGCTAGAACAACATTTTTCCCTTGGTCTTTCAAACGCTGAGCCATCTTTCCGATTGTAGTTGTCTTTCCTACTCCATTTACACCGACAAATAGAATAACAGATAGACCATCTTCATTTAACTGAAGTTCTTCTATTTCCTCCTCATCATCACCATAATAGATTTCAACCAGTTTCTGGGAGATAACTTCTTTCATTCTGGAACTGTCTTTAATATTTTGCCGTTTCACTTCCATTTTCAGCTCGTCAATCAATTCCATAACAGTATTGACGCCTACGTCAGCAGATATAAGAATCTCCTCTAATTCTTCAAAGAATTCTTCATCAACAGTACGATACTTGGCAACGAGGTCGTTCACTTTACTAGCAAAAGAATTTCGAGTTTTGGAAAGCCCTTCTTTAAACTTGTCAGAGATGGTTTCCTTTTCCTCTACTTCTGCATTTTCTTCCTCATCACCTTGGGTTTCTGAAGTAATTAGACTTTCTTGTTCTTCTTCCTCTTTTTTTGTAATCTTTTCCTTCAATTTTTTAAAGAAACTCATCTTCACTCATCCTTTCATTATATGGTTGCGCCTTCTACTAATTCCTTTGTTTCCTCTAATCGAACAGATACAAGCTTAGATACACCAGACTCGGGCATGGTTACACCATATAGTACATCCGCTTCTTCCATTGTTCCCTTACGGTGAGTGATAACAATAAATTGCGTTTTTTCACTAAATGCTTTTAAATATCTGGCAAATCGATTTACATTGGCTTCGTCTAACGCTGCCTCTACTTCATCTAGTACACAGAAAGGAACTGGTCGCACCTTAAGGATTGCAAACAATAAAGCTATTGCGGTAAGAGCGCGTTCTCCCCCAGATAATAACCCTAAATGCTGAAGTTTTTTACCAGGTGGTTGTGCGACAATCTCAATACCAGTTTCTAATATGTTTTCCGGGTCTGTCATACGTAAATCAGCTCTTCCACCGCCAAATAATTCTTTGAATACAACAGTAAATTGTTCTTTGATTTGAGAAAAAGTCTGTTCAAAGCGTCGTTCCATTTCTTCATCCATCTCAGCAATGACATTATAGAGGGTCGATTTCGCCTCAAGTAAATCGTTTTGCTGATCCGTTAAAAAGGTATGGCGTTCAAGAATACGATCATATTCTTCAATCGCGCCAAGGTTTACGGTACCCAATTCTTCAATACCACGCTTGATCAGCTTCACCTTCGTCTGAGTTTCTTCCATATTTTCTGTTTTAGGATACGTTGCTTTTGCCTTTTCATAGGTTAGCATGTACTCAGTACTAAGGTGCTCAAGGCGATTTTCAAGCTCGACATCTAATCGATTGGATTTAACTTCCTTATCTTGAATGTCGTTAACTACCGATTGATGGTTCCGCTTCATTTCTTTCAATTCATGCTCAATATCTTCTATCGCCTGTGACCGTTTACTTCGTTCTTCCCGACGGCTCTGAATTAATTCTGTATTTGACTCTTTGTATTTACGTTTTTCTTGAATTTTTTCTTGTAAGTCTTCTTGAGTATCCCCATTATCGGTTAATTGCTGTAAGTCATCGAGGTGCTTTTGCTGCTTTTTTATGGTCTCATTACGCTCAGCTAATTGGTTCTGAAGCGTTGTGGTTTTTTCATTCTGATTTTGCACCTGTGTTTGTTGTTCAGCAAATTGAACATTCAGATGATTCAGTTGTTGTTGGAGCTGTTCTTCGTTTGCTTTTTGAGAACTTTGTTGATATGTTAATTCATCAATTCGTTTCTGAACATGTTGCAAGTGCTGATCTATCTCTTCTAGTTCCGTATATAACTCTTCATTTCGTGCGTGAAGCTGGTTATAATCCGTTTCAAATTGAGCTTTGTCTTGATCGTATAGCTTGAGATGATCATTTAAATTTTGCTCTTTTAGCTCTAACTCTCTTACGTTAGATTTTATTTGCTGTTCCTCTGTTCGATACTGATCTAACTTCTCATGTAGCGATCGTACCTCATGTTGTTTTGTAGTGATATCATTTTTTAAATTTTTAACTTCTTCTTCAAATTGACGAGCTCGTTGCTCATAATGAGAAAGCCTATCCTTTAATTCTTCTAATTCCTTTTCTCTTGTGAATAGCGATTGATTGCTTTTCTTTTGAGCACCACCCGTCATGGAACCGCCTGGATTCACAACATCGCCTTCGAGGGTTACAATACGGAACTTCCTACCAGTTGCACTCGCCATTTCATTTGCATCCTTCAACGTCTTTGCAATGATTACATGTCCCATTAGATGCTTAATGACGGTTTCATACTTTGCGTCATAACGAATTAACTCGGATGCTACTCCCACAAATCCATCATACTGTTTGACGGTATTTAGACGTTCTCCAGGTATATACTTCGATTGAATAGTAGGTAAGGGTAAAAATGTTGCTCTTCCTTTATTATTCTTTTTAAGCCAATTAATCGATTGTCTGGCATTTTGCTCATTATCAACGACCACATGTTGAGCTTGGGCACCTAAGGTTGTTTCGATAGCTGTGAGATAATCACTTGGAATGTCAATTAATTCTGCAACAGCACCCTCAATACCTACCAACTCATTATTTTGACGAGCCTTTAATACTTCTTTGACACCTTGAAAAAATCCTGCAAAGTCTTCTTTCATTTCCTCCAGCATTTCTTTTTTAGAGCGTAGCTTCTCAATATGTTGGTATCCCTTATAAAGTTTAGATTGTTGTTCTTGATAGTCTTCATTGGATTTATCTACTTGTTGCTGCAATGTAGCAAGTTCTTGCTCTGCTTGCTTTCGTTGTATCGAAGTCTCATCTAGACTAGACTGGGCAGATTCTTTCTGACTTTGTATTTGTGTCCGCTCTTCTAAGAGTCCCTTAAACTTGTCTTCCAAACGAGTGTTTTTTACATCCGTCTGTTGTAGTTGTTGTTGAATAGACTGTTGCTCGTTACGTTTTGCTGCCTGTTGATTCAAGTACTCAATATAATCACTTTTTAACTCTTCAATTAGCTCTTCGTGATCTTCACTAGCACTAACTAACTTTTCTTTCACATCATCTAGTTGCTTTTTTGTTTGATTCCGTTGTTCTTCATAGGCTTTTAGTTTAGATTGTTCTTCTTGGTAAGAGGACTCTTCTTGCTGCTGTTGCTTTCTTAACGAAGCCAAATCTTCTTCCATTTTCGTTTTATTTTCCGTATAATGCTTGTGTCGCTCAGATAGAAGTTCCTTTTTACCTTCAAGGTTTTCTAATTCTTGGGTTAGGATGAGCAATGATTCTTGAAGTTCTTCAATTGATTCATCCAAAGCTTGTATATGTGCTCTTTCTTCCTCTATCTTGGCTTCTTCGTTTTGTATTGTTGATTGAAGCTTTCCTTCTTGTTCCTTTTGCGTTTCTATATCCTTAAGCATGGTTTCCCATTGTTCATGCAATGACTCTATTTCTGCTACAAGTAGTGATACCTCATGTTGTTCTAACTCTTCTTTCTTCTCAAGGTAGTCTTTGGCAATAGCAGCTTGTTCTTTTAATGGTTCAAGTTGGTTATCTATTTCATATATAATATCTTCTACACGATTTAAGTTTTCTTGCGTTTCAGCTAACTTATACTCAGCTTTTTGCTTACGTTGTTTATATTTTAAAACTCCAGCTGCTTCTTCGAAAATGGACCTTCTCTCTTCAGCTTTTGAGCTTAAAATTTCTTCCACCTTGCCTTGTGAAATAATGGAAAAAGCTTCTCGTCCTAGACCTGAATCCATGAACAATTCAACAATATCCTTTAAACGACAGGATTGTTTATTAATATAAAATTCACTTTCTCCAGAACGATATACTCGCCTTGTTACGGAAACTTCTTGGTAATCTATCGGTAATGCATGATCTTCATTATCTAGGGTTAAGGTGACTTCTGCAAAATTTAATCCGTTTCGAGTATCACTTCCTGCAAAAATGATATCCTCCATTTTCGCCCCTCTTAAGGATTTTGCAGATTGTTCACCTAACACCCAACGGACAGCATCTGTAATATTACTTTTACCGCTTCCGTTTGGGCCGACCACAGCCGTCACTCCTGGTACAAAATCGACTGTTACTCTATCTGCAAACGATTTAAATCCTACTGTATCTAAACGTTTGAGGAACATATTATTTCCTCCTATGTACTCTACTTTTTTGTTTTTTTCTCAGATGTTATTTTCAATTTCAACTTATTTATTTTATCATAAACATTGAGGTCTTAGAAGAAACCATTCGAAAAGTGTAAAAGAGGAGCTGAAAAAATGGACTTATCAACCCCAAATCGAGAAAATCTTGAATACATGATTAACTATTTAGCCGATAACCTGCAAGTAGTAAATAGAGGTTTAATGGCACCTGAAGATTATGATCTTCAATACTATGAACAAATTAAAGAGATGTATGATATGGTACAAATGAAAGGTCAGTTGAGTGTTTCTGAAATACAAGCTGTTGTAAGTGAACTTGGTAAATTCCGTAAATCAGTTGATTAATATACAAATGTATATCAATATCATAAAAGAGATACCTTTAACTAAGGTATCTCTTTTTTATACTAGGCTTTGTTAGATTGCAAAGTTATTGATATTTTTCCACAGAAAAATAGGTAGAAATCTATTCAACAAACAAGGCATAATCTTGAAGACTTGTATTCGTGAAATATTTGATAGCCGCACAACCAACTAGCAAAAAAAGAGATGTTTCCTTTGCTTTGAATTGTATAAAGGTGGCCGTGAAACAACACACTTCCTGCGGGCAATCTGGCAAGCTACCTTCGGGAAAAAACGCCCTCAGGGAATCTCGCCTATCTCTTTCTCCCGCGGGAGTCTTATCTTTCCCCGGCCACCTTTACAATGATTGGGGGAAACGGAAACATTGCGAAGTTAGAGTGGGATGGAAATACATATACCATGTTTTATTAAGTAGCCAAAATAACGCCTAATAAAGCGTATGTTGTCATAAATAATTCGATATGAAGATAAGACAAGGAAATACTCTATGCTACTCGCTAGTATTGCTTGCCCCCCTATCACTGATGATTAACGACCCTGGGGTTACATAGTTATGACACTAGCTAGCACGCTTCTTTATACTCTTAGAGCACTATTGGAACAGATTCATGTATTCTTCTAAATAATTTTTACTTAAGTATTACTATGCCTAATGATGAACGTATGGCTATTTGGTCCCACCTATTATAAATGGCGATGTTTCACTTAAACCAAACAAACGCAAATATGGGCCTGGATATTGCGATATTGCCGCGAAACGGACCCCACAGGGCGGTTTTTTCCCGAGGAGACGAATGGATTCAGAGGAAGTTCGACTAAAACCATCACAATGTGTAACAACGTCGAACAACCCTACATCATGTAGGGCCGCAGGAAAGCGAGTGATTTCCAGGCCCATCTTTTCTCCACTTCACACAACGGAAACATTTCTCTTACCCAAATCATCTCGAACTCAAGTCTTCAAGATGGGGCGGTAATGGAATATTAATAGCAATGTTTTAACAAAGCCCTATACTAAAAAACCGTTATCAACCTATTTAGGCTGATAACGGTTTTCTTAAACCTCTACATCAAATGCTTGCAATGCTTCTTTGGCTGCATTCTGTTCTGCTTCTTTCTTCGTGCGTCCTAGCCCTATCCCTGTACGATCACCTTGTATGAACACATGTGCAACAAATTCACGGTTATGAGCTGGACCTTTTTCTTCTACAATTTCATACTCAATATTACCATTACGTTCTCGTTGGACAACTTCTTGTAATTGACTTTTGTAATCCATCGCATGCGAAAAAGCACCTTTTTTAATTTTTGGATAAACGAATTGTTCTAGAAATGAAATGACTGTGTTGAAATCCTGGTCGAGATAAAGAGCTCCAATGAAAGCTTCAAACACATCAGCTAATAATGCTGGACGTGCTCTGCCACCTGTCATTTCTTCTCCTTTACCTAAGAAAATTAACTCACTGAAATGAAGATCATTTGCGAAACGAACAAGCGAGGCTTCACAAACGATGGAAGCGCGGAACTTCGTTAATTCTCCTTCTGCCATTTCTGGATATTTACGAAATAGATATTGAGAAATAGCCAATTCTAAAACAGCGTCACCTAAAAATTCTAATCTCTCGTTATCATCATATTCTTTGGTGCGATGCTCATTCACATAAGATGAATGGGTGAAAGCTTGTTCTAATAAAGATCGATTATGAAATGTAATCCCTATATTATTTTGAAAGTTTTGAAAATCCACTGTTTTCATGCCACCTATTCTCTATATTTCATGGAAAAACGATAGAATACAGAGAAAGCCTCGCAAAAGGGCGAGACTTTCAAACTCTATAGTTATTGATTGCTGTTTATGTAGTTAACAGCATCTCCTACTGTCTCAATTTTTTCAGCATCTTCATCAGAGATTTCCATGTCGAACTCATCTTCAAGTTCCATAACAAGCTCAACAACATCTAGAGAATCAGCCTCTAGATCATCCTTAAAGGAAGCTTCCATGGTAATCTTAGATTCGTCAACGTCTAGGCGTTCTTTAACAATACCTTTTACACGTTCTAATACGTCTGCCATACTTGTTCACCTCCCTTCAGTAATTATAGAAGATTCAGGGTAAAAAAACTAGATGGTGATTTGATTTTTCCTTTGAAAAATCCCTTTTTTACATAACCATGCCACCATCTACGTGGATGGTTTGTCCTGTAATGTAATTCGCATCATCTGACGCTAAAAAACGAACGACTTTAGCAATGTCTTCTCCATTACCTAGACGAGCAAGTGGAATCATATTTTGCATGGATTCACGCTGATCATCCGATAATTCATCTGTCATATCAGTTTCAATAAATCCTGGTGCTACAGCGTTTACGATAATGTTCCTTGATGCAAATTCTTTCGCTGATGTTTTCGTCAACCCAATGACTCCCGATTTTGCTGCAACATAGTTCGCTTGACCTGCATTACCACTAACCCCTACTACAGATGCAATATTTATAATCTTACCGCCCTTTTGTTTCATCATAGGACGAGCTGCTGCTTTGGTAGTAAGGAATACGCCTTTAAGATTAGTATCAATTACTTGATCGAACTCTTCTTCTTTCATGCGCATCAGTAGATTGTCTCTTGTAATACCAGCATTATTCACAAGAATGTCAATACTGCCAAACTGCTCTACTACCTGCTTGATCATTGACTTTACTTCTTCCTCAGAAGATACGTTAGCTTGGATTTTAATGGCTTCAGAACCTACTTGTTGAATCTCATCAACAACGTCTTGTGCCTTTTGTTCACTTCCTGCATAATTAACTGCAACCTTAGCTCCTTGCCTGGCCAGTTCTAATGCAATAGCACGACCAATTCCACGTGATGCTCCAGTTACAAGTGCTACTTTTCCATCTAACATTGTTTAGTCCTCCTTATACCATTCGATAAATGATTGTAAGCTCTCTGGATCTTGAATTGCAAATGTTTTCATGCGGCGATTCACTTTACGGACAAGGCCACTAAGTACTTTACCATTTCCAACTTCAACAATGGCATCAAGATCTTCTTCCATCATATTTCGCAATGTTTCCTCAAAACGGACTGGAGAATATAATTGTTGAATCAGTAATTCATAAATCTTGTTTTCTTCTTTAATTGGCTGCGCAGTTACATTTGCATACACCGGCACATCTGCATCATGAATAGCAGCTTGCCCCAATGTTTGTTGAAACTTTTCGCTTGCTGGTTTCATTAAACGTGAGTGGAATGGGCCACTTACGTTCAATGGTAAAGCTCGTTTAGCTCCTCTTTCCTTAAGCTGTTCACAAGCTTTGTCTACACCAGCTTTGGTACCAGAGATCACAATTTGACCAGGGCAGTTATAGTTAGCAACTTCCACTATCTCTCCTTGGTCCCGAATTTCTGAAGTCACTCCCTCAATTGTTTCAGCTTCTAAGCCTAATACAGCTGCCATTGAACCTTGACCAGTTGGTACAGCCTCTTCCATTAAACGTCCCCGAGTTTGGACAAGCTGAAGTGCTTCCTCCATGGAAATAGCATTGGCAGCTACAAGAGCACTATACTCTCCTAAGCTATGACCTGCGACCATATTTGGTTGAATACCGTTTTCTTTTAGAATTCCAGCAATCGATGCACTTGTTAAAAGCAATGCTGGTTGAGCATTTTCTGTCTTGGTTAACGTTTCGACTGGTCCTTCAAACATGTATTCGGTTAGCGGAACACCTAGTAACTCATCTGCCTTTAGAAATTGAGATTGAACGTCTTTTGATTGTTCAAAAAAAGCTTCCCCCATCCCAACTTCCTGTGAGCCTTGCCCAGGAAAAATAAAAGCTACTTTTTTCATTCTTCACCCTCCTGACTATGTTTCATACCTTGAATGGTTTCCTCAATTGTAAAATTCACATTATGATTAATCATGTAACAAGTCTGATTAATAGCATTATAGATTGCACGTCGATTCGATGAACCATGAGCTTTTATCACAGGAGAAGCTAAACCAAATAAAGCTGCGCCTCCATATTCGGAGTAATCAAGTTGGTCTTTCAACCCTCTTAATTCATTTTTGACCATACCTGCTGCCAATTTACTTTTCCAGTTAGATGATAAAGTCTTTTTCATCATAGAGAACATAGACATTGCAGTACCTTCAATGGTCTTTAATGCAATATTACCGGTGAAACCATCAGCCACAACTACATCGGCTACTCCATTAAGTAAGTCACGAGATTCTACATTTCCAACAAAGTGAATTGGCAACTCTTGCAATTCTGTATAAGCTTTTTTTGTTAGCTCATTACCTTTTCCTTCCTCAGTCCCTACATTCAGTAAACCTACACGAGGTTTTTCAATCCCTCTAACGTGCTCTGTATAAATGGATCCCATTAGTGCATATTGTGCTAAATGGTGTGGCTTTGCATCCACATTTGCACCAACATCTAAAAGCAAAAAGCCTTGACCATCTACTGTAGGAAGAGTAGGACTTAATGCCGGGCGTTCAATGCCCTCAATACGACCAACAATAAATAGGCCAGCACTCATTAACGCACCTGTATTTCCCGCTGAAATACAGGCATCTGCCCGACCATCTTTTACTTCCTGAGCCATTAAAACCATGGAAGCATTTTTCTTACGCCTAACAGCTCTTACTGGTTCATCCTCACTCGAGATTACTTCAGTTGTATGTATTATTTCGATGTTATTTTCATCCTCATGAAGTAGAGGCGTCATTTGTTCTTGATCCCCAATTAACGTAATTTCTAAATTGGAGATTTGCTTTACCGCTTCTACAGCACCAAGGACAACTTCATTAGGAGAATGGTCGCCCCCCATGGCATCGATTGCTATTCTCACGTTTATGCCTCTCCTTTATCATCATTTGAACGGAACATGACAAAGATCCCGGAAAAAACTGGTTCGTTTTCAACTGAACTTTCCACTTCTACAATGGTTCTTCCTTTATCGTCATTTCCATTCACACTTGCCTTAGCAACAACTCGTTCTCTTTCTCTTACTTGACGCTTAAAGCGTATTTCAGATTTGGCAGTCAAGGCTAATTCATCATTGATTACTGCCACAGCTAACGAATTAGCTTGTGCAAAAAGATGATGACCTCTTGCTATGCGTGTTCTCGAAAAAACGTGCTCTTCTTTTATATCTAAGATGGAAATGGCTTTAGTATCTAACTCTAAATCTACTACTTCACCAATCACCTCTTCTATAGGTAACGCTCTTACGGTTTCATTCCATTGGTGTGTAGCCACGGATTTAATTCGTTCTCGTAACTCAGGTATAGAAAGTTCCATACGATCTAGCCGAATTGTCTGAATACTAACGCCAAAGGTTTTAGCTAATTCTTCGTCGGTGATAAATGGCGTTTGTTCTATTGTTTCTCGCAAGCGCTCTTGACGCTCTTTTTTATTTCGCTTCATCTATCTACACCGTCCATTTATGACTAGGTACTAATAGTAATATATAATACCTGGACCTGTTATGCAAGGAAGGATTCTTGACTAATCAAGGATTTGGCCCTGTAGGATCGGGTCTTTTTCTAAGTGTTTTAGAAGCTCATGGTACTCCTCATTTGTTGATAACAAATTTTGTTCAATAATCTCTTGGGCATCCTGTCTAGCTGTTTCAAGTGCACGATAATCACGAACCATATCAGCAACTTTAAATTCAGGTACACCACTTTGTTTGCGACCAAAAAAGTCACCCGGTCCCCTCAATTGTAAATCTTGTTCTGACAACTCAAACCCATTAGAGGTTTCTGACATGATCCGCATTCTTTCTTTCCCTACATCTCCTTTGGGTTCTGCTAATAAAATACAGTAGCTTTGTTCTGACCCTCTTCCTACTCGACCTCTAAGCTGGTGCAATTGGGACAGTCCAAAACGTTCTGCATCGTAGATTAACATAACTGTTGCATTCGGAACGTTCACCCCTACTTCCACTACAGTGGTAGAGACAAGTACTTGCACTACATTATCAGCGAATTGTTTCATTACCTCTTCCTTTTCTTCAGCAGATAATCTTCCGTGCATTAACCCTATCTTCAAATCCCCCCCATAGTATTGAGTGAGTTGATGATAAATATCCACAGCATTTTGTATGTCCAATGTGTCTGACTCTTCTATTAATGGACTAATGACATATGCTTGGTGGCCATTCTCCACTTCTTTCTGGATGAAAGAAAGGACTCTGTCGAGCATTTGTTCTTTGACCCAATAGGTTTCCACTTCTTTACGACCAGCAGGCATTTCATCAATCACAGAAACATCCATGTCTCCAAAGGCTGTAATTGCTAACGTTCTAGGTATAGGTGTGGCTGTCATGAATAAGACATCTGGATTTAAGCCTTTATCCCTCAAAGCTCTCCGTTGATTCACCCCAAAACGGTGTTGCTCATCGATAATAGAAAGAGCTAAATCATTGAACTTCACTTCATCTTGGATCAAGGCATGCGTTCCGACAATAATATCGACTTCATTTTGCTCAATCTGAGCTAAAATTTCTCTTCGTTTTTTTCCTTTAACCGAACCTGTTAACAGCACTACATTAGCTTTTCCAGCAAATAATTCTGTAAGTGATTGATGGTGCTGCTCAGCCAAGATCTCAGTCGGTACCATCAGAGAGCCTTGTTTACCTGACGTAATCGTAGCGTATAATGCGATAGCTGCAACAGCTGTCTTGCCAGAACCTACATCTCCCTGTAACAATCGATTCATACGATAATGTGATCTCATGTCCTTCAAGATTTCCTGTAATGTCTTAGACTGTGCATCAGTTAATTCGAAAGGGAGTTGTTCCGTGAATTGTTTCACAGCTTTTTCTTCATACTTTTGACTATTTCCAGTCGTGGCTTCTCGCTTCATTTTACGCAGAAATTGCATCTTTAATTGAAACAATAAAAATTCTTCGTACACAAAACGTCTTTTCGCATGCTTCAAACGCGTTCTGCTCTCTGGAAAATGCATTGCATAAAGAGCTTCATCACGTTGTGGTAGCTTATATGTATTTAAATAAGAAGGAGGTAAAATTTCCGGTAAGTAAGACCCATATTCATCTATAGCCCGTTCCATCCATTTTCGAAGTGTAGGAAGTTTTAGGTTCCCTTTTAAAGAATAGACTGGCTGTATGGGAGCTTGAGTTTTTGCTTTACCTTTTTTAAATTGACTTACTGTAATCTGTAGTCGATGCTGATCCCATTTTCCCGTAACCGTTACTGTATCACCAGCCTGTAATTGTTTTTTGGCAAAAGCTCGATTAAACATGACAGCTTTTACAGCAAAATGTTCAACTTGTAGGTTCAGCATTAAGCGAGATTTTTTCTTACCATAAAAAGTTAAGGAAGGTTCCCCAATAACCTCCCCTTCAATCGTTGCTTTCTCATTATGAACAAGCTCTGTTAACGGTTTCACCTCATGAAAATCATATCGAAATGGGAAATAGAATAAGAAGTCTTCAATTGTATAAATCCCCATCTCTTCCAGCGTTTCTCTCATTCTTTCACCAACACCGGATAACTGTAAAACCGATTGATCTAGCACGTTTCTCACTCTTTCTTTAAGTTTATTCCATACACTTTGGCTTCTAGCTCACGACCTGTTGGCGTGGCAGCTAAACCTCCTTGCGCTGTTTCTTTCAGCGCAACAGGCATTGTTTGTCCGATTCTAAACATCGCATCAATGACTTCATCACAAGGAATCCGACTGGTTACTCCCGCTAAAGCCATGTCCGCTGCTACAACAGCATTGGATGCACCCATTGCGTTTCGTTTTACACAAGGAACTTCTACCAGTCCTGCAACAGGGTCACATACTAACCCTAACATGTTTTTCAATGTAATTGCCATTGCTTCGGCTGATTGCGCTGGTGTACCCCCTGCCATTTCAACTATTGCAGCCGCTGCCATTCCTGCGGCAGAACCAACTTCTGCTTGACATCCTCCTGCTGCTCCAGAAATGGAGGCATTATTCGCAACAACAAAACCAAATGCCCCTGATGTAAATAAGTATCGTACCATTTGCTCTCTAGAAGGGTTCAATTGATTCTTAACAGAAAAAAGTGTACCGGGCACACATCCTGCACTACCTGCTGTAGGTGTAGCACATATGGTCCCCATCGCTGCATTTACCTCATTTGTGGCAACAGCTTTACTCACTGCATCCATGACAATATTTCCTGATAAAGGCGTATGATTTTTCATATATTCTTGTATAAGCACAGCATCTCCACCAGTTAGTCCTGAAACAGATTTAACCCCTTTCAATCCATCCTCAACAGCTTTTTCCATAACATCTAAATTAGCTTCCATTTGACCATACACATCTTCCCTAGACTTTTCTCTTACTTGCATTTCTTGTCGAATCATAACTTCTGAGATGGATATGTTTTCGCTTTCACACAACTCGACTAACTCGGCTACGTTTCTAAATAATATCTTCATACTTTCTCCCCCTTAAAAAATATACCTTTTTATGTTCATACATCTTATTCAACAACTCTAGCTACTTGAAGAATATGTTCAAATTGCTCTAATTCTTTTAATTGTTCTTCTGAAATTGTCTGGTCTACTTCAATGACCATTAACGCCTCTTTACCGACCTCTTTACGGGAGACTTCCATATGCCCTATGTTAATTTCATGCTTTGCAAGTAATTGAGTGACAGATGCAATAGCACCAAATCGGTCATTATGCATAACTAATATTGCAGGGTTTTTTCCAGAAAGACGAAGCTCAAACCCATTCATTTCAATAACTTCAGCTTTTCCACCCCCAATGGATATACCAACTAGTTCAAGATCCCCATCGTCATCACCTATAAGAATACGAGCTGTATTAGGGTGATCAGTATGAGCATCTTCTTCATAGAATTGAACCTTTATTCCTTTTTCCTTAGCGATATCTAATGATTTACTAATTCGTTGATCATAAGTCTCGAAATCCAATAAACCTCCAACAATGGCCACATCCGTTCCATGCCCTTTATAGGTTTTAGCAAATGATCCATACAAATGGATTTTGGCCCACTTCGGTTCACGGCCAAACAAATCCCTAGCTACACGACCAATTCTAGCTGCTCCAGCCGTATGAGAACTCGATGGACCTATCATAATTGGTCCAATAATATCGAAAACGGATTTATATTTCATTCTCCCACCATCCTATCCTACCCTGATATTTTATCTATAATAGAGTTAAGTTGTATCGTTCACCTATTTTTGTAGCAGATTACTTGTTTAATATAGTTTACTTTTATTATTGAAAACGCATTCAAAAGATATTAAATCTAGCTTACTTATTATAACAAAAATCAAACTAGTATAGTATCCTTATTCTTATTGCCAAATAAGTTTAAAATGTCTATAATTAGAATTTGTGGATTATGAACGACATAATCGGGTGGGAGAGGGCTATACTTTTTGAGGAATAAACATGTCACAACAGCATAACAAAAAAACTGTTTCTCCAGTACGTAAAGATATTACAGCTGGTATTGTAGGGTATTTAACAACAGTGTATATTGTTGCAGTTAATAGTTCCATTCTTAGTGATGCTGGAATATCAGTTCAAAATGGAATGATAGCCACTATCCTTGCAAGTGTTATTGGATGTTTACTTCTAGGATTATGGGCAAATGCACCGATGATTTTAATTCCTGGTATGGGTGTTAATGCACTATTTGCTTATTCTATTGTGCAGGGGTCAGGCTTATCTTTTCAAGAAGGGCTGGGCGTAGTATTGGTCTCTTCACTGCTTTTCATTGTTGTAGCGAATACTAGAATGGCTTCTTGGCTACAATCTGCGATACCTGATGCACTGAAACACGCCATCACAGTGGGTTTAGGATTTTTCTTAACCTTGATTGGGCTTGAAAAAGGTGGAATCGTTGTACGAGGTGAACATGCTTTAGTTGAGCTTGGCAGCTTCACGTCTCCCACTGTTATTGTAAGCCTATTGACTCTTGCTATTGGAGTATTTCTATTCGTTAAGAATATCCCTGGACATTTTCTTATCACAATGATCAGCGGAACAGCACTCGCTTATTTCTTTGGAATTTTAGAAGGAAATTCGACTGGTCTAATAACTTCTGATATTCAGTGGGTGTTCACGCCTTCCTTATCTGCTATTGATGAGATAGCTTTTTGGATGAGTGTTTTCCCGCTTACAATCGTTCTTGTGTTTGAAAATATGGGGTTATTAAACGGACAGCTTGCCATGTTAAAACAACCCGAAAAATTCAAGCGCTCATTCCAGACGACCTCATTCTCAGCATTAACATGTGCTTTCTTTGGCACATCGCCTACTGTCTCTTCAGCCGAAAGTGCTGCAGTTATTGCTTCAGATGGGAAGACTGGAAAAGCATCGATTACAACCGGCTTGTTATTTCTATTAACGATTGGGTTTATCCCGCTTATTACATGGATACCCTCAGTGGCTGTTAGTCCAATTTTGATTATTGTTGGTGCTCTTATGGTCCAAAATATACGCCACATTTCATTAGAGGACATATCAGAAGCTATCCCTGCATTTTTTATCATGGCAATGATCCCTTTCACGTATAGTATTGCTGATGGTATGGCATTTGGCTTCATCGCATACCCAATCGTCAAATTCGCCATTGGTAAACGTAAAGAAATTTCAGTTCCTATTGTAATCATAGCTTGCCTATTTTTAGCCGAGTTCGTGTTTAAAGCAATTGGACATTAACATGTTAACTTTCTAACATCCTAGTAAGGGTGCAAAACAGATTGGTAGTAACACTCTAATTAAAAATCTAAATAAATGAAAAAAGCTTGGAGATAATCCAAGCTTTTTTTGTGATTATTCCAGTAAAGCCCCATTACCTTGAAGACTTGTATTCGAGATAATGGGGCTTTTATTGGTTATAAGAGGAATATTTCCGCTGCCTTAGTTAGACTAAAGGAGGCCAGGGAACAACGTCCTGCCGGCGAGCTGGCAAGTTACCTTCGGGGAAAATCGCCCTCAGGGGATCTTGCCTCCCTCATTCTCAGTTGGGAGTTTCCTTGTTCCCAGGCCACCTATGCTTTTGTTGAGATAAACGGAAACATGGGCCGGGAAATTGGGACGGTCGCTCCTATTTTTCAAAAGTAGCTCCTATATCTGAAATCTCGCCCCTATATATCAAAAATAGCTCCTGTTTTTTGATTCTCGCTCCGAAAGTAGGGAAAGTCGCTCCAGAGCCCATGTTTTTATCGCAGTGACATGACAAGTCCCTGTGCTGCATTATGGATTGGCCCGTGGAAAAACGGATGTGTCTAGACCTCGTAGTCCCCTTTTTTGGCCCGAGGAGACGAATGGTTTGTTTCTAAGATCGTCACATCGTGTGACAACGTCGAACGAACATAGGTCGTGTAGGGTCCTAGGAAAGCGAGCTATTTCCCGGCCCATCTTATCTTATTCACACGACGGAAACACACCACTCACCAAAATCATCTCGCATTCAAGTCTTCAAGATTATGTCTCTTATACTGAATAACAAGACAAATAAAAACAGACCTCCTATCAAAAAGAAAGTCTGTTAGATGTGCTGTTATTCAACTGAAAAGATGAATGAATAGATAGGCTGATTGCCATTGTGAATCTCTATCTCTAAATCTTCAAACGTTTCTTCTAAGAAAGTTTCCAATGCTTCTACTTCTTGTTGAGTCGCATCTTCTCCTTGAAGAATCGTTAGTATTTCATCTTCTTCTTCATCAATCATATCCTTTAAAAGTTGCTGAGCACATTCTAATTTATCCGCATGTGTTGAAGAGATTTTTCCTTCAAGTATCCCCATGAAGTTCCCTTCCTCAATTGTCATGCCATCAATTTGTGTGTCTCGAACAGCATAGGTAAGTTGACCTGTTTTAACAGCTTTTGCCGCATCTTTCATACTGGACTGATTTTGACTAATTTCTGCCTCAGGATTAAATGCTAACAGAGCACTCATTCCTTGTGGTACTGTCTTCGTTGGAACTACTACTACTTCATCGTCTGCTAAGTCTGCTGCTTGATCTGCTGCCATTAATATATTTTTATTATTTGGTAAGATAATTACTTTCTTTGCATGAGCAGCTTTGATGGCTTCTGTAATATCCTGTGTACTAGGATTCATGGTTTGTCCACCTTCGATTACAACAGTTGCACCAAGACTTTCAAACATCTCTTTAATTCCAGAGCCCATGGCAACAGTTACGATACCGAATTCAGCTTTCTCTTGACTCGTTTCTTTTGCCTGTTGTTTATCACCTACAATAGAGGTGTGTTGTTCACGCATATTTTCTATCTTCATATTAATCAGGGTACCGAAGCGTTGACCAAGAGTAAGCGCTTCCCCTGGATGCTCTACGTGTACGTGCACCTTTACAAGATCCTCATCAGACACAACAAGTAACGAATCACCCATTTCACCTAATTCATTACGAAAGGCATCTTCATCAAATGGGTTATCTTTAAGTTTATCGTCCTCAAATCGAACCATGAACTCTGTACAATAACCAAATTCAATATCTTCTGTATTCATGAAATCCTGTGCCAATTTATGATGTTCTGCATTTACCATCTCTTCCATGCGAGAAGCAGATTCGCCTAATTCAGGTAATTTTTCACCCTTTAAATTAGCTAAAAAACCTTCATAAATTGTTACTAAACCTTGTCCACCACTATCCACTACTCCAACTTCCTTAAGCACTGGAAGTAATTCAGGAGTTCGCTTTAAAGATGCTTTCGCCTCCGTTATAACCTCTTCCATGAAATCAATCATATCTTCATGTTGTTCTGCAGCCTTCTGAGCAGCTTCTGCTGAATCTTTAGCTACTGTTAGGATTGTTCCTTCAACTGGCTTCATTACGGCTTTATAGGCTGTCTTAACGCCTGAATTCATAGCCTCTGCAAAATCTTGTGTGGTAATGGTTGATTTGTCCTCAATTGCTTTTGAAAATCCTCTAAAAAGCTGAGAGAGAATCACTCCTGAATTCCCTCTCGCTCCCATCAATAATCCTTTAGCAAGGCTTTTCGCTACAACACCTGCATGGTCATCTTGTACATTTCGTACTTCATCTGCACCTGATGTCATAGATAAATTCATGTTTGTTCCCGTGTCTCCATCTGGTACTGGGAATACATTAAGAGCGTCGATCATTTTTGCATTATTCGTTAAATGGTGAGCTCCTGAGAGTACCATTTTTGCGAAAGTTGCTCCATCTAACGTTCGTGTCGTCACTCCAACTTCCTCCTTCGTCTCCAATAAATCGTCTACTTATTCGTTTGCTACTCGCACACCCTGAATGTAAATATTCACAGAGTCTACTGATAATCCAACCGTCTTGTTTAGTGTATATTTCACTTGAGATTGGACGTTGTGAGCAACCTCAGAAATTTTTGTTCCATAACTTACAATGATGTACATATCAATATGCACTTGATCTTCCTCTTGGCGAACTATGACACCTCGTGAGAAGTTTTCCTTGCGTAGTATTTCTGCAATACCGTCTTTTAGTTGATTCTTTGACGCCATACCTACAATTCCATAGCATTCAACTGCAGCTCCTCCTGCAACCGTTGCTATCACATCATTGGTAATCGTTACATGACCGTAATTTGTATTTAAATCGATGGACATATTATATATCCTCCTTCGTTACTCTTAAACTTAAGGTCATTTTACTATAACCTGATTAAATTTAAAAGTTATGCATTAACAGGACATGGGAAATGGTGCAAAATCCCCTTATTACAATGGACGAAATCTGATTATCTGTCAAGTTAGTTTTCTTGATATATTTATGAGTATCTGTTGAAAAACAATTCTGCGTATGATAAATTATATAAGTATTTGAACATATACATAAAGCTTTTTAAAGCTTTATTGCAAGTAGGAGGGAAAATAATGAGCCGTAAATGTGCCGTATCAGGCCGTAGAACTAGAACTGGTAACAATCGTTCACACGCAATGAACGCTACAAAGCGTCAATTCAAATCTAACGTACAAAAAGTTCGCGTTATGATTGATGGAAAACCTCAAAAAGTAAACGTATCTGCTCGTGAACTTAAGTCAGGCAAACTTAAACGCGTGTAGCGCATACGATTGAATAGTAGAAAATCCACTTTTCCTCTTTTAGGATGAGTATGGTTATCTTTTCTCTGATCAATCTCCTTAATAATACTACTTTGTTAAGGACAAAAAAAGCACCCATTTAGGGTGCTTTTTTTGTATAAGTAGAAGTAAATAAATACGAAGAGGACAGCAACCTTATTTGTTTTAAAGAGCACAGAGTTCTTTTACTAGGAATCTTTTTTAAACGTTCCAATAATGACACGAACAAAACCACCAATAAATCGTGGGAGTTTAATGGTATAAAACTTCATATGTTCCCCCTCCTCTAACATAGATCCATAATCGGCTTTGGAAAGCCAGGATTTATTCTCCTTTTACATCTCGGCTCTTTACAAGTAATAATATGCCCTTATGAAATGAAAAAGTACCTTTTTCTGAAATAAGCTTATTCGATATGCATAAGGTCGATCCCCACTTGACAGTCGCATCCTCTAATGGATAGTAAAAAGATGATAAAGTTAGTCCATAGATGACAGGAGTAAATGGTATAAATGAAAGATACGGATATTTTTCATTGTGCAACACCTCATAGGTTCCTGGTCTCTTAAGTTCAACCCAGTTACTCTTATCAATGATGATTCCCCGTATATTTTGTTCATCTAGAGGGTAAAGTAGCTGAAGATTACTTAGTTCATGATCTAAGCGGCCCCCTGTTACTCCGAATAAATATAGCTCGTGTGGCTCATATTCAAGGGCTTTCTTCAGTGCAATTTCTAAATCTGTTTCGTCTTTTTCCACTGGATGCTCTTCCATTTTTTCAGATTGATTAACAACTTGATCCATTTCATCATCTGTGATTGAATCAAAATCACCAAGTGCATAGGTTGGACGAATACCTTGACGTATGAGCGATATAGCCCCATGGTCAGCACCTATCCAAATCACTTCTTCATCATTATATTCATCTAAAACAGGAATATGCTCCTCAGGTCCTCCTCCGACAATAGCGACTTTCCTCATCCTCTTCACCAGCTTTCTTATTATGACTCTAGCAATATAGAAAAAAACTGCCTTCACAAAGGCAGTTCAAATTCACGATTGATGTTTAGGCATCCTGACGTATCTCTTCAATGGCTTTTGCGCGATCGTCTTTTTTAAATACAGCACTTCCAGCGACTAATACATCAGCACCGGCTTGAACACATGTTTTTGCTGTACCTTGTTTGACGCCACCATCAATTTCAATTTCGAATGAAAGTCCTAGCTCGTTTCGCCAGTTCGCGATTTGCTCAATTTTAGGTACAACCTCTTCAATAAAGGATTGCCCACCAAATCCAGGATTAACAGTCATCAACAATACTAAATCAACTTCATTAAGTACAGGTTTTATCATTTCTGCAGGTGTAGCTGGATTGATAACGACACCAGCCTTACATCCTTCGCTCTTAATAAGTTGGAGAGTACGATGAAGATGAGTACATGCCTCTTGATGTACAGTAATAATATCCGCTCCTGCGCTAGCAAATTGAGAAATATACTGGTCAGGGTTCTCAATCATTAAATGAACATCTAATGGCAGCTGCGTTTTTGGTCGAATAGCCTCAACAATTAAAGGACCAATTGTAATGTTTGGAACGAAATGTCCGTCCATGACATCAACATGGATATAATCAGCACCACCTTGTTCGACATCTTCAATCTCTTGTCCTAAATTAGAAAAATCAGCAGATAATATGGATGGAGAAATTTTAGTCATAACCTAATACCTCGGCTTTCTATTCTGTATTTCATGTAAAAAATGCAAATAATCTTCGTATCGAAAACGCGGTATATCGCCATCTTCTACAGCTTGCTTAACTGCACACTTCGGTTCTTTATTGTGCAAGCACCCTCTAAACTTACATTCTTCACCAAATTCTCGTAATTCAGGGAAGCAATCAGGTAGTTCGTCAAGTTCTAGATCTTGGAATTCTAATGCACTAAACCCTGGTGTATCAGCAACTAAGCCACCGTACATTTCAATTAACTCGACGTGACGAGTTGTATGTTTTCCTCTCCCGAGACTCTTGGAAATTTGATTGGTTTCTAGGTGTAAATTAGGTTCTAATGCATTTAACATAGAAGATTTTCCAACGCCTGACTGACCTGCAATCACAGAGGTTTTATCTTCTAGAAAGGTGGAAACCTCTTCCAAACTATGTTCAATTTTAGAAGAACCCATTACTACTTGATATCCCAGTGCTTCATAATCCTTTTTGTACTGCTCAATTTCTTGCTTTATTTCATCATCTAATAAATCTGTTTTCGTAAACACAATAACAGGTTGTAGTGACTTTGATTCGATTAATACGAGGAATCGATCCAATAATAAAGGCTTAAAGTCAGGCTCTACGACCGAAGCGACAATAATTGCTTGGTCGATATTCGCAATCGGAGGGCGAACAAATTCATTTTTACGCTTATGAATTTCTAGAATGTATCCTTCTTCATTTTCATCTATGTCAAATTCGACGTTATCTCCAACTAAAGGCGTTATTTTCTTTTTTCGAAAGTTCCCGCGTCCTTTACAAGGAAAGACATTGCCTTCAGATTGAACATAATAAAACCCACTCAATGATTTAATAATTTTACCTGTCGGCATTTATTCACCTTCACCCTCTTCATATGGTACAGATTCTTCCAAATAAACCTCGTCATCTAGCATGACTCGGTACGTTGCTTCTTGTCCTTCTGCAATAGTCAGTGTTAAATTAAACTGTTTGGTTTGTTGTATGGTTTCTTCTTCATGAATCTCTGTATCATTTCGATTAACATCATCTACGTAAATTTTCACATTATGGTCCTGTCCTGTTTGTTCCTCTTTAAGCTCAACAGTAAACGAGACAGGTTTATTAACAGGTGCTTGTTCTTTTTTACCCATTGAAACCCATACTGTCACTTCAGTACCAGGTGTGACTCTCGCATAAGCCTCGGGCTCTTGTCGAATTACAACACCTTCTGGAACAGAATCAGAGTATTCATACTTGGGTTCATTTAGAGATATTCTCTTATCCTGATCAATATAATCGTGCACTTCTTGAAGGTAGTCACCTACAAGTTTGCTTACTTGTACTTGTTCAGGTCCATCACTCACTGCAAAAATGACACTCGTTTCTTCTGGAATCACCTTATCACCTGGATTCGGCTGAACTTGACCGATAATTTCGCCTTCAGATTTCTCAGAGTAGTCCCTATATTCTATAATTTTATAACCTTTTTCTTTAAGCATTTTTTCCACTTGAGCAAAGTTTTGACCAAGATAGTCTTCAAAAACTACTCGTTCTTTTCCTAAGCTAGTATAAATTTTCACTTGTGAGCCTTCTTTTATGGTACTACCTGCGCTTGGTTCAGAGCGAACGACATTGCCTTCTGGTACTTTTTCTGAATACATCGTTTCTTGAGAAACATCTAAATTAAGCTCGCGTAGAGTACTGTAAGCTTCTTCATATTTCATACCTTTTACATCGACAACTTCAACATCATTTGGGATAAGAAGTTTTGGTAGCAAGAAAACGGCTAAGCTTCCAAGACTAATAATCAATATTAACAAGCCAAAAACCCACCCCTTCCAGCGTCCTTTTTTCTTATGGGGGGACTTTATAGTTGAAGTATGATCGGTATCATGCACGATGGTATCTTCTACAGGTTCATCATTCTTATACATGTCCTTTGTGATAATAGGAATTGCTTTGGTTACTTCTTCATCATCTTCGATTGGCGTTTCAAATTTATCTTCGTTCTGGCGATCGGGGTGAAGGGCTGTTTCCAAATCATCTACCATGTAGTATATATCATCATAACGATGGAAAGGGTCTTTAGCTGTAGCTTTTAAAACAATGTTCTCCACACTCTGTGGGATTGCTGGATTCCATCTCATTAAAGATGGAGTTTCACTCTGCAAGTGCTTAAGCGCAATAGAAACTGCTGATTGTCCTGAAAATGGCAACCTCCCTGTGAGTAACTCAAATAAAACAATCCCTATGGAGTATATATCTGACTTCTTAGTAGCCATCCCTCCACGGGCTTGTTCAGGTGATAGATAGTGGACAGAACCTAGAACCGAATTCGTCTGGGTCAGGGAAGTAGCACTTAAGGCTATTGCAATTCCAAAGTCAGTTACTTTTACATGTTTGTGTTCATCAATTAGAATATTTTGAGGTTTAATATCTCTATGAACAATATCATTTTCATGGGCATGAGACATAGCTGCTGTAATTTGCTTGGTAATTTCAATTGCCTCTTCCACCTCAGCTGGTCCATATGTTTGAATGTACTGCTTGAGAGTCATTCCATCTACATATTCCATGACCATATAGTAGATATGCTCTTCTTCCCCCACGTCGTAAATATTTACGATATTAGGATGGGATAGACTTGTTGCAGAATGGGCTTCTCTACGAAACCTAGCTATAAATTCATCATCGTTTGCATACTCTAAACGTAAAACTTTTATGGCAACATTGCGATTAAGGATAGTATCTTTGCCTAGATAGACATTCGCCATCCCCCCGCCACCAATCATATCTTGAATTTCATAGCGTTCATTAAGAAGGTGCCCCTTAAGCATTAGGATACACCCTCTTCCATAGATTCATCATGATGGACAATCACCAAGGAGATGTTATCTTCTCCGCCTCTCTCATTGGCAATTTCAACTAGACGTTCTGCTGCTACTTCTAATGGCATAGGTTCTTTCACAAACTCGTACAATTCCTCATCTGGCATTTTATTCGATAATCCATCGGAACAAAGTAGTAATTTGTCGTCTTTATCCCATGTAATCGTATGAATGTCCATTCCTGTATTAGGCTCTGTGCCAAGCGCTTTTAATAGAACGTTTTTTCTTGGATGATGCTCAGCATCTTGAGGGGTGATTTGCCCAGTTCGTACCAGTTCATTTACTAGAGAATGATCTTCTGTTACTTGCTTAAAACCAAACTCATTTGCCAAATAACAACGACTATCTCCGATATGAGCTACTGTAGCAAATTCCTCCGTACAAATGACCGCTACAACAGTCGTGCCCATACCATGACACTCTTCATTATTAATAGCATGCTGATAAATTTCTTCGTTAATGGACCTTATCTGTGTATCTAACCATTGCTCTGCTACATCCGGACTAGTGATCTTCTCGGTATCTAACCATTTATTATGTAAAGAGGATGTAGCAATATTGCTTGCTACATCTCCTGCTCGATGACCACCCATACCATCTGCTACTACGGCCAATATCTGATGATTTTTGTTGAAATAAAGTCCACCAGCATCCTCATTATGACTCCTGACTTGGCCTTTATCTGTTAAAAAATAACCATTCATGGGTTTCACCTCGTCTCTTTTTTACGCTCCTTCGCACGTAATTGACCACAAGCTGCATCAATATCATGCCCTTGTTCACGACGAATGGTAACGTTAATTCCCTCTTCTTTTAACGTACGTTCAAACTCAAAAATCTGACTTCTTGGCGTTCTCACGTAATCTCGTTCTGGAACAAAGTTTACTGGGATCAGATTAACATGAATATTTAGATTGTAATCACGAATCACCTTCGCAAGCGCTCTTGCTTCATCAGGAGAATCGTTCTCACCACCTAGCAATCCATATTCAAACGTAACACGTCTCCCTGTCGTTTCGTTATAATATTTTACGGAAGGCAGAAGTTTTTCCAATGGATAAGCCTTGTTAATTGGCATAAGCTTGGAACGACGCTCATTCGTAACAGCATGAAGGGAAACTGCAAAATTCACTTGTGTTTTTTCATCCGCGAAGTCATATATACGAGGTACAATTCCACTAGTTGAAAGCGTGATATGACGTGCACCAATGTTGATTCCTTTATTATGGTTGATGGTTCTAAGGAAAGCAATGATTTCCTCATAGTTATCAAATGGCTCACCAATCCCCATTAACACAATGGAGGAAACTCGTTCTCCTTGCTCATCTAATGCTTTTTGAACTTTTATTACCTGACTTACGATTTCACCAGATTCTAGTTGGCGTTTTAGACCGCCAATCGATGAGGCACAGAAAGTACAACCAATACGACATCCGACCTGGCTGGTTACACATACAGAATAGCCATAATCATGTTTCATTAAAACTGTTTCTATCGTGTACCCATCATTCATTTCAAATAGAAACTTCATGGTACGTCCATCTTGAGATTTTTGTTGTACAACCGTTTCTAGTGTTGTGATTGTAAATGATTCATTTAACTTGTCACGTAAACCTTTGGAAAGGTTTGTCATTTCTTCAAAATATTCAACTCGTTTTTGATATAACCATTCAAATATTTGCGTTGCTCGAAATTTTGGCTCACCATGATTCTCTAACCATGTTTGTAATTCTTCGTGGGTTAGAGAATAAATCGAGTTTCCTAAATTTGGCCTAGTGTCTTTGTTACGTTTTTTCTTCATTACTTCAGCCATGTTAGTCACTCCTCTTTTGTAGTCTTGTTAGAAAAAATCCATCTGTATCAAAATCATGAGGGAATAATTGTAGCCCCCATTTTGTCCGTCCTACCAATTGTTTTGTTTCATAAGGTAACTCGTCAAAAAAAGCTGGATCGACTTCAAAATCAGGATGATCTGCTAAAAATGACTCGATCACTTCTTCATTTTCCTTACGATCCACCGTACATGTGCTGTATACTAGCTTACCATGTATGTTTAACAAACGACTAACCGATTCTAACAATTCTCGTTGTATTTTGGAAAGGGTATCGATATCATCTTCTGTTTTTGCATACTTAATATCAGGCTTTCCTCTTACAACGCCAAGACCTGAACATGGAGCATCTAGTAGTATTCGATCGAACGTTCCCTCCTCATGGATATCAGATAAATTCCTTCCATCGGATTGGCCTGTATGAATACAGGTGAGTCCTAATTGTTCGGCTTTTTGATCAACGAGTTGAACCTTTTTACGGTGCAAATCATACGCATATACGCTACCAGTATTGTCCATTTTCTCAGCTATATGGGTCGCCTTGCCTCCAGGCGCACTACATGCATCTAAGACCTTCATTCCTTTTTCTACATCTATCATTTCTCCAACTAGCATGGAACTTTCATCCTGAATCGTCAAGCCACCCTCACGAAACAATGGGTGTTGGATGATGTTTCCTGACACTATTTCAATCCCTTGAGGTGATAATGTAGTTGGTCTCACTTCAAAATCGTCCTTTTCTAGTTGGGTCATGATTTCGTTTCTTGAATATCTCGTCGTATTGACACGAACTGTCATCGTAGAACGCTCCAAGTTTCTTTGACACATATTTGTCGTTACCTCTAATCCATACATATCTACCCATCTCTGAACCAACCACTCAGGATGACTAGTTTCAATTACAAGACGTTTGATGGGATCTTCGATACTATCTAGTGAAGCTGGGCCATTTCGTTGTAAGTTACGTAACACTCCATTTACCATGGATACGATCCCTTTATGACCTCTTTTCTTGGCAATTTCTACTGCTTCATTAAGGACAGCATGATCGGGAACCCGTTCCAAATACAACAGTTGGTAACAAGACATATAAAGAAGCCAAAGCACCCAAGGCTTTAGCTTTTTTTGATTGCGAAGGTACGGGCTTATATAATAATCTAGTGTATCTCTACGTTGTATTGTACCATAAACAATTTCCGTTAATAACGATGTATCTCGCTGGCTTAATCCCTTTTGATGAATTGTCTGGTTGATTAACAGGTTGCTATAACCGCCCTGTTGGCCAACTCTCGTAACTATATCCAGTGCAGCTTCTCGTACATTTATATTACTCATCGGCTTCCCCTACCATCTCGCCAACTTGTAGAGATTGACCAGCACCACGTAGAAAGTCACCAGCTGCCATACGTTTTTTTCCTGAAGGTTGTATATCTGTTAATTTAATTCCTCTGTAATCTCCACTGACTACAACAAAGCCATCATCTTCTAGTCGAATGATTTCTCCTGGTTTCCCTGACAATGTTTCATTTACTTTTTCTCCCCACCATATTTTCATGGGCTTATTCTGGTACGTTGTAAATGCAACAGGCCATGGATGCATCCCTCTAATGTGATTATAAATCGTCTCAGCATC
This sequence comes from Pontibacillus yanchengensis, assembly GCF_009856295.1. Taxonomy (NCBI): domain Bacteria; kingdom Bacillati; phylum Bacillota; class Bacilli; order Caryophanales; family Bacillaceae; genus Pontibacillus; species Pontibacillus yanchengensis. The sequence goes on from NZ_WMEU01000001.1 coordinate 368,447, forward strand.
TTGGTTCCAGTCAATGCGTTCTTGTTCACGCTTAATATTTGCTGCAAAGGTTACTTGGCTTTCATCTTGCTTCGTCGCTGCTAATTCATTATTGAGTAATCTTGGTAGTGTTTCACTCAAAAGTTTGGACCCAGATTCAGCAAGTTTATCGTGAAGTGTACCTACATGATCTGTTTCTTCGATTTCGACACGACTCTGCGATAATACATCTCCCGCATCTAAGGCTTCTACCATATACATAATAGAAATACCTGTTTCTTTCTTACCTTCCAAGATAGCGTAATGAATTGGGGCTCCGCCTCGTAATTCTGGAAGGAGAGAAGCGTGTACATTAATACAACCGTACTGAGGTCCATCTAATAGTTCTTTTGGTAGTATTTGTCCGAATGCAGCTGTAACGATTAAGTCAGGTTCATAGGCCAGCACATCTTGATATTCTTTTCGAATTTTCTCCGGTTGTAGAACTGGTATATTATGCTTTTCAGCTTCTACTTTCACAGGGGGTGGTGTAAACGTTCGTTTACGTCCTTTTGGTCGATCAGGCTGTGTAACCACTGCAACTACGTTATATTGATTCGATAATAATTGTTGTAAAACGGGTACTGCAAAATCTGGAGTACCCATAAATACGATACGTTCCATATAAAAAACACCTCTTCACATCATTTGGTACGGTTGAAAATCGATTGTTACTTGTAAGTCTTTATTTTGGACATCATCTTCATATAATTGAAAAAGTCGGTTCATGACTTTAATAAGCATTGGTTCATTTCTGTATTTTATCATGACTTGATAGCGATATCTATCTTTTATCCTAGTTAAAGGAGAAGGGGTCGGTCCAAGAATAACAGACCGTTCGGATAACTGCTCACGTAAGAACTGCGACATCTTTTGTGTTACATCCATTGTGTACAAATGATTCGGATGAGATACAGTAAGGAGAGTTAAAAAATAGTAAGGTGGATACTGGAACATCTTCCTCATATTCATTTCTTTCTGAAAAAAAGATTCATAATCATATTGACTTGCTAAATCAATACTATAATGTTCAGGGGTGTAGCTTTGAACAACAACTTCCCCTGGGAGCTTGTGGCGTCCAGCACGACCACTTACTTGCGTTAACAGTTGAAAAGTTTTCTCTGACGACCGAAAATCAGGTAAATGCAGCAAAGAATCAGCTGCTAATACACCAACAAGCGTAACGTTAGGGAAGTCGAGCCCTTTCGCAATCATCTGTGTCCCCAAAAGAATATCAGCCTCTTGATTTCCAAACTTTGTTAATAACCTTTCATGAGCCCCTTTTCGTCGGGTCGTATCAACATCCATTCGAATAATCCTAGCCTCTGGCAGCATGTGCTGGAGGGACTCTTCTACTTTCTGAGTTCCTGTCCCAAAGAACCGTATGGAGTCACTCTCACAGGAAGGGCATTTATCTGGCATGCCTTCTTCATAAGAACAATAGTGACACTTTAAGCGCTCATTTCTTCTATGATAAGTGAGTGCTATATCACAGTGAGGACATTCCATAACATGACCACAGTCTCGACACATTACAAAGGTAGAATAACCGCGTCTATTCAAAAACAAAACGGTTTGTTCCCCCTTTTGCAACCTTTCTTGCATTTTGTCATATAAACTACGCGAGAACATGGAACGGTTTCCTGCATGTAGTTCTTCTCTCATGTCAACTCGTTCCACCTCAGGCATAGATGCTTCATTCATTCGTTTGTGAAGCGACAATAACGTATAAACGCCCTTTTTAGCTCTAGCAAAAGATTCAAGCGTAGGGGTAGCGCTTCCGAGCACGATAGGGCACTGATGATATTCGCCTCTTCTAATCGCAACATCTCTCGCATGATAACGAGGATAATCTTCCTGTTTATAACTTGATTCGTGTTCCTCATCAATGATAATAATGCCTATATTTTCAAATGGAGCAAAAATCGCTGATCTAGCTCCTACAACCACTTGCACTTCTTTTCGTTGTACTTTTCGCCATTCATCATATTTCTCCCCCGCCGATAAGGCACTATGCAAAACAGCTACTCTCGATCCAAAACGTCCTTTAAATCGCTCAACCATTTGAGGTGTCAATGCAATCTCAGGAACAAGCACAATCGCTTCTCGCCCATTATTTAATACATGCTGAATGGATTGGAGGTAAATTTCCGTCTTACCACTCCCTGTCACGCCATGTAATAAAAACGGCTCATGCTGTTTAGTGGAGATAGACTTATGAATGGGACTGATTGCAGCAGATTGTTCATCTGTTAAGGCAAAAGGTGTCGTTGGCTCATATTCTCGGTTTTGGTAGGGGTCACGATACACTTCCTTATGAACTTCTTTAAGCAATCCCTTATCGAGAAGTGGTTTTAATGAGGCTCTGGTAGTAGCAAGTGTGCCTAATAAATCTTTCTGCCTTACTTCTTCTCGTTCTTTCTCTAAAAAATAAGAAATGATTTGTTTTTGTTTCTTAGCTTGACTTGGGATATCTACATACATCTCTTCCAGTTGTTCAATTGGAACACCAGGAGTTATATATGTTTCTTTTTTCTTTGTTTCTTTACTATTTACATTATAGTGTACTTCCATTAACCCTTCTTGAATCCCTTTTTGGATAGCTGAATAAGACAGGTTATGTTCCTTCAGTTCTTCATAAGGAATAACACCTCGGCCACCAAACAATTGTTCTAAAGACGGAGTGAGTTCCTCTGGTTCTGCTAGAAGCCATAATTCCTTCTCATATTTTGCTTTTAACACTTGAGGCAGCATGGCTTGAAAAGCAGACACATAAAAGCACAAAGTAGTCTCAGCTATCCACTTACCAACCTCTACTAGCTCAGGTGTTAAAACAGGTGTAAGGTCCATCACATCCTGAATGTTCTTAAGCTTATCTACGTTCGAGTCAGACGTAAGCTCCAAAACAAAACCCATAATTTTACGTGGACCAAATGGTATTATAACCCTCATCCCGATTTGCACGACATCTTCTAAGCGTTCAGGAACTTTATAATCAAAAAGACGATTGGTTTGACTTGATGGTACATCTACAATTATGCGGGCAATTTTCACATTTACTCATCCTTCAACTCATTAACTACATGCTGTAAGATGTTCTTTGCTAGCTCTTCCTTAGACTGGAGTGGATAATTAATTTGTTCACCTTTTCCATTAATATATGTAACAATGTTTGTATCTCCCCCAAATCCAGCCCCTTCTTGTGAGATATTATTCACCACAATGGCATCGAGGTTCTTTTTTTCAAGCTTTTGCTTAGCAAACTCCAATGGGTTAGTTGTTTCTGCAGCAAAACCAACTAAAAATTGTGATGTCTTATGCTGCCCAAGGGCTTTCAAAATATCATTGGTTCGCTCCATTTTTACCTCAAGTTCCCCTGATTGCTTTTTTATTTTGGTACTATAGCTCTTTTTCGGTCGATAATCAGCTACAGCAGCAGTCTTTATGACAATATCTTGATTCTCATAATGTTCCAACACTTTCTCATACATTTCTTGTGCTGATTCTACATCAATTCGGTAAACCCCTCTTGGTGTATCTAAGCTAACAGGGCCCGATATGAGCGTTACTTCCGCTCCAAGTGAAGCAGCCTGTTTAGCGAAAGCATACCCCATTTTTCCAGTAGAATGATTGGTAAAGAAACGTACAGGATCGACTTTTTCCTTCGTAGGTCCTGCTGTAATAAGAACTCGCTTTCCAACCAAGGACTGTTCTATGCTTTCTTGTTCTTCAAGTACGCGCACTATTGTCTCTGGCTCTTCCAAACGTCCCTTGCCAACATACCCACATGCAAGATATCCTTCTCCTGGTTCAATGAAGCGGTATCCATATTGCTCTAATTGTTTAAGGTTCTCTTGAACAGCAGGATGTGCATACATATGTACGTTCATAGCTGGTGCAACGTAAACAGGTGCTTCACTAGCTAAAAGGGTAGTGGTGAGCATGTCATCTGCGATACCGTTTGCAATTTTACCAAGTAAATTAGCCGTTGCAGGTGCTAGAACAATTAAATCCGCCCAATCCGCTACATCTATATGAGCAATTTGTTCAGGAACCTTTTCATCAAATGTATCTGTGTAGACTGGATTTCTTGATAGGGCCTGAAAAGTAAGAGGGGTTACAAATTGTTGGGCACTTTCTGTCATGATAACTGTTACATTTGCACCAGCTTGAACTAACTTACTCGTTAAAGCACATGCTTTGTAGGCAGCAATACCTCCAGATACACCTAATACAACCTTTTTATCCTTTAAAACCACAGCTCTTCCCTCCAAATCTTTATGTATCCGTATTTTACTATTAATGGAATGAGTGTTCATTCTTATTGCTTACAAGAAAAACATAGGTATTTAAGAAATAAAAATAACAACCTAATTAAGGTTGTTATTTCTTCTCTTAGTAATCGTCATTAGAGTAATAAAGCTTCCCTTCATTAATTTCCTCTAAAGCAATTCCTACATATTTTTCTGACTCGTAATCTTCAATCAAGTACTTCTGAGTATCTTGCATTTGACGCGCACGACGCGCTGAAAGAGTAACAAGTGTGTACTTAGAGTTAATATTTTTTAATAATTTATCAATGGACGGCTCTAACATCATGATTCATCACGCTCCAGTGCTTTTTTGTATTGTATTGCTACACGCTCTCGTTTGCAGTGCTCACTGCGAACGATTGATTGTACCGTTTGGACTGCTGTATCAATTTGATCATTAACTACGACATAATCATAATAGTCCATCATTTCAATTTCTTCTTTAGCTGCAGCTAAACGATTCCTTACTTTTTCTTCCGTTTCAGTACCACGACTAATAATACGATCCTTTAATTCTTCTAAACTTGGTGGAATCAGGAAAACAAATACACCTTCTGGAAAATTCTCTTTTACTTGTAATGCCCCTTGAACTTCTATTTCTAAAAAGACATCATTCCCATTATCCAACTGTTTTTGGACATAATCTTTAGGGGTTCCATAATAATTTCCCACATAATGAGCATATTCAATCATCTTATTGTTTTCGATCATATCTTCAAATTCTTCTTTTGTTTTGAAGAAATAATCCACTCCATCAACCTCTCCTTCACGCGGTGGGCGTGTGGTCATAGAAATGGAATACTTCAAGTCAGTATCTTTATCAAAAAGAGACTTTCTCACTGTACCTTTTCCAACACCCGAGGGGCCGGATAGAATAAATAAAATACCTTTTTCTTCAATCACGTTCAAGCTCCTACCCTTCGTCTGACATGTCATCGTTACTGATTACACGGCCACCAACGGTTTCCGGTTGAACAGCTGATAAAACGACATGATCACTATCTGTAATAATGACCGCTCTTGTACGGCGGCCGTATGTAGCATCTACTAATTTATTATTGTCTCTTGCAACTGTGATAATTCTCTTCACTGGTGCTGATTCAGGTGAAACAATAGAAATAATTCGGTTTGCGGATACAACATTTCCAAATCCAATGTTGATTAGTCGTAAGCTCACTGTGGCTCCTCCTTCGTCATTGCAAACAAACATGTTTATACATTCAATACTATAATTATATGAAAAACTATAAGCAAAACTCAATGCTTATTCAACATTTTGCACTTGTTCTTTAATTTTTTCTATTTCACTTTTTAATTGTACAACCCATTCACTAATTTGTGTATCATTTGATTTAGACCCAATTGTATTCACTTCACGATGCATTTCTTGAACAATGAAATCTAATTGTCTTCCAATTGATTCATTACTTGTTAGCTTATCAAAAAATTGATCTAGATGGCTACCTAAACGTGTAACCTCTTCAGTAATATCCCCTTTTTCTGCTAACAAAGCAACTTCTTGAAGAATACGAGACCCATCTTCTTTTAGCTCCTCGTTGATATACTCTGACATTCGCTGTTTTATTCTGTCTCGCATGGAATCAACTACAACATGCCTTCGATCTTCCAATTCGGAGAGAATTAATCGTATCTGCTTCAACCTACTATTGATATCATCATGTAAAGCCACGCCTTCCTGAGCGCGCATATCTGATACCTTTGTTGCTGCTTCTTGTAGTGCTGACATGATTTCACCTTCTACTTGATCATAACCTTCTTCTTTCTCCTGTACAGAGAATAATTCTTGAAAGGTTGTTAACGTATTTACATCAACGTCTCCACCTAATTGATAGCGGGATTTAGCAAGCTTCATTTCATGAATGAATTGGTCCATTAGTTCATAATCCGTTTGTAATTCACGTTTGGTGAAACCATTGCCTTCAATCGTAACATAAACATCTACTCTTCCGCGACGAAATAATTGTTGAATTTCCTTCTTCATTTTATCCTCTAGATACATGAGTGATCGAGGCATCTTAGTGGAAAAATCAAGAAAGCGGTGATTTACCGTACGAATTTCGACAGTAATCTCCGTTTCCTGCTCCTTCGCCAATTTAACACTACGCCCGTAGCCTGTCATACTCCTTACCACGAATATCACACCCATTCATTATTCTTTATCTGTTTTTCCACAATTACTAATAAACATTCATTCTCCTAGAGTAATCATACCATTATTTTTACCAAAATGTTGTATTTAACGCAGCATATAACGTCTTGCTCGGTGCTGGAACTAGACATATAAGTGACAAATTATACTTTCTTTCCTTTAAAAAGAGCTTGGCTAGGCCAAGCTCTAATTAAGAATCATATCTCTATTGATTAAGCCATTGGTGTAAACAATAAATAGATAACAAAAATAACCGCAAAGATGTATAACAACCAATGAACCTGCTTCCCTTTACCACTTACAAGCTTCATTAAAGGGTAAGATATAAACCCAACAGCAATCCCTGTAGCTATACTTGAAGTTAATGGCATGGCTAATAGAGTAGCATAGGCAGGAAAAGATTCATCAAATGTCTTCCAATCTACACGGGATAAACCTTCAATCATGAAACAACCTACAATAATTAGCACTGGTGCAGTAATAGCAGGTGTTGTAGCAATTGCTTTTACAATTGGTGAAAAGAACATAGATACAATAAATAACATCCCTACTACAACCGATGTAAGTCCTGTTCTTCCCCCTGCTGCAACACCTGTTGTGGACTCAATATAAGCTGTAGAAGGACTCGTACCGAATAATGAACCAGTTGTAGTGGCCACCGCATCTGCCATTAGTGCGGATTTTGCGTTTGGAAGCGACCCATTTTTCATAAAGCCACCTTGTTCCGCAACACCAACAAGTGTCCCTGTAGTATCAAAGATTGTAACAAGTAAGAATGCGAATATAACGATATACAGACTGTTGGAAAACACACCGAAGATATTCATATCCATAAATACTGGTGCAGGAGGTAATCCTACTGGTATACCACCTTCAAATGGCATTTGCCCTGTAAAATATGCAATAAATGCCGTTATAATCATACCAATAAACAAGGCACCTTTAACATTTCGAGCCAATAAAATCAAAGTGATGGTAAGGCCAGATAGGGATAACAACGCTGTTGGTGATGATAAATCTCCAATCAAACCTTCCTCTGCTGTTTTGTCTAATATCCCTGCCATTTCAAGACCAATAAATGCTATGAACAACCCTATTCCAGATGTAATACCATACTTTAATGAATTTGGAATTGCTTCAATCAGCTTCTCACGGAAATTTGTTAAGCTTAACAACATAAATAACAGACCTGCTATAAAAACAGTACCTAATACTATTTGATAGGATAACCCTTGACTACCTACTACAGATGCAAAATAAGCGTTTAAGCCCATACCAGGTGCAATAGCAATAGGATAATTCGCTGCAAATGCCATAATAAACGTTCCCACTACCGCTGCTATAATAGTAGCCATGAATACTTGGTCGAAAGGAATTCCCGCGCTTTGTAGAATCGTTGGATTCACAAATACGATATAGACCATAGACAAAAATGTAGTGAATCCTGCTATCACTTCTGTTCGAACCGTTGTATTATTTCCTACTAAGTTAAATCGTTTCATTAATTGTTCCATCTAAAACACCACTTTTTCACGAATAATTATTCAACCATTGTACATAATATTCGTTTTTCACTATATTTTCAATGGTTTTAATCAAATTTATTAATAATAATCATCGAAAAGAGGCTATGATGAAAATGAGCAGTTGCATTATGTAAAACAGATTAGATATCTTAACTCCTAATTACTCCAAGAAAACCCCATTATCTTGAAGACTTGGATTCGAGATATATTCAAAAGGTGATGGGTCCGATACTTGAAAAGTGGAAGGGGGGGGTTACGGTGAAACAACTCGCTTTCCTGCGGGCGAGCTGGGGAGCCTTCTCAGTCGCTTTGCTCCATACGGGCTCTTACCAACCTCTTTCTCCCGCGGGAGTCTCGTAGTTCCCCTTCACCCCCAGCCGGGTAATGGCTATCGGACCCACGGCCAAATGTTGTATGTCTGCCGAAAGGACATATAAGCTCTTATTTTTAGTGAAAACCCTCTTTGGGTAGATCTTGTGGACAAATAAAACTTTATTTTTTACAAACAGCGACCTAAATGTCCATTAGCTTTCTTGCCACAGAATTTTTTGTTATGAACCAATTGTGATACTAGAACTTACTAGGGTGTAGACCGTCAGAAGATATTCAAATACCTCAACCTCTCTAACTTCGCAATATTTCCGTTGCTCCCAATACTAGCAAAGGTGGCCGTGGAACAAGGAGACTCCCGCCGGAGAAAGAGCTAGGCAAGACCCCACAGAGCCCCGATTTTTGGGCTCAAGGAGGCCTGCCAGCTCGCCGGCAGGACGCGAGTTGTTCCACGGCCACCTTTATTCTAACTAATTCTACGGGTACATCGCTCTTTCTGTGCGATCACCAAATTTATCTCGAATCCAAGTGAATAAGATTTACCTTATCCTTAATGAAAAAAGGGTAATATACTACTTTGCATGAAAAACCAAGCTAATGTTTAGCCTGGTTTTCCATGAGTCTATTTTTTTGAATATCCCCATAATAGGGTTGGGATGGCGCTTAAACCGATGATGCCAATCCAATCTCTTAGTGCTAAGTCTGTTGTGTGGAAAGGCCCTTGTAATGGTTCGTAATAAATGACTACGAGTAATAGTAATAAAGAGGAAATTACTGCACCAAGTAAATATAAGTTACCAAATGGATTTCTTGCAAATACAGAACGTTCACTTCGGCAGTCGAAAACATGAATCAACTGAGCCATAACTAATGTACTAAACGCGATTGTTTGAGCGTATAGTAGTCTTTCTTCCTGACCTTGATAAGCTAGGATAAACGCAATCAGTGTAACTAGTCCAATCATGATACCCCGGGAAACTATTTTGAAGCCAAGACCTCTTGCGAAAACTCCTTCTTTAGCACTTCTAGGTGGTTGTTTCATGACGTTTCCTTCTGATTTATCTAATCCTAGGGCCATTGCAGGTAATCCATCTGTAACTAGGTTCACCCATAGAATCTGTACAGGAACGAGTGGTAATGGCAACGCTAGTAACATCGCAAACAACATCACTAATATTTCTCCTACATTAGAAGCGAGCAAATATCGTATGAATTTACGAATATTCTCATAGATGTTTCTTCCTTCATGAATGGCTGACTTAATCGTTGCAAAGTTATCATCTAGCAAAATAAGAGAGGAAGCTTCTTTGGCGACATCCGTGCCAGAACGTCCCATAGAAACACCTATATCACTTGCTTTAATAGCAGGGGCATCATTGACTCCATCTCCAGTCATAGCAACGACATGCCCTTGACGTTGAAACGCTTTAACAATTTTCAATTTGTGTTCTGGAGTTACTCTAGCAAACACGTATACATCATCTATTATCGATGCCAATTGCTGTTCACTCATTCTACTTATCTCTGACCCTTCAACAACTCGACCATTTTCAGGCATCAAATCCAAATCTAACGCAATCGCACGGGCTGTTTTAGCATGATCACCTGTAATCATAACGGTTTTAATACCCGCTTGTTTACATTCTAAAATAGCCTGTTTCACTTCTTTTCTAGGTGGATCTATTATACCTGCCAATCCTATAAAAACTAAGTCTTTTTCTAAATCGACGTCTGAATAATGAACCCCTTGTTTTAGCGGCTTACAACAAATAGCTATCGTCCTTAGCGCATGATCCGCCATGGTATGTACCTTCCGATTAATGTTCTCTTCATCTCTAGCTTTCAACGGTACATGCCCAGATTCTGTTCGTACATACTGAATACGGGGCAGCAAAACATCGGGAGCCCCTTTTGTAATAACGAAACGCCTATTTTGTTCATCCTCAATGACTACACTCATACGCTTACGATCTGAATCAAAAGGTATTTCATGGACTATCTTATAAGAAGCGAGCGTTTCTAGTGTGATGGATGCCTTCCTTGCCGCTACAAGGAGCGCTCCTTCTGTAGGATCTCCATCTAATACATAGCGTTCATTTTTATACGTGATGGATGCATTGTTACATAAGGCACCATACAATAGCATTTGTTGCACAACAGGTGAATCTTGTGTATCTACTTTGTGATCCCCTTCGTAAAATCCACCACTTATATCATAACCCTCTCCAGAAACAGTTAGAGAATCTTCGATTGTAAACAGTTGCTTAACGGTCATTTGATTTTCCGTCATTGTACCTGTTTTATCAGAACATATGACTGAAGCACAGCCAAGCGTCTCCACAGCTGACAATTTACGAACAATTGCTTTACGTTTAATCATTCTTTGGACACCTAATGATAAAGCAACCGTTACAATGGCAGGTAATCCTTCAGGGATCGCCGCAACTGCAAGGGATACACCTGCTAAGAACATGTTATATAGGGGATGGCCTTGATATACACCTAACATAACAACAAGTGCAGTAAGAACTAACGCTGTAATAATTAATATTTTTCCTAGTTCTGCAAGTTTACGTTCTAACGGAGTTTGTACTCTCTCAGTATTTACAAGCAAGGTTGCAATCTGACCCATTGCTGTATCCATGCCCACCCCCACAACAACACCCGTGCCACTGCCCCGTGTCACTAATGTTCCTGTAAAAGCCATATTATGCTGATCCCCTACTTCAACATCTTCCCGACCTATTTCATGGACATTCTTCGTAACAGGTAGAGATTCGCCGGTCAAAGCCGACTCTTCCACTTCAAGCCCTTTAACCTGAATAAGACGAACGTCTGCACTAATACGATCTCCACTAGTCATTTTGATGACATCCCCAACTACTACATCAGCTGAAGGAATCTTCTTCCATTGTCCGTCCCTTAAAACATGGGCTTGAGGGGCAGAGAGTTCCTTCAGTTTCGCTAGTGATTTTTCTGCTTTGCGCTCTTGGAAATACCCAAGAACTCCGTTCATCAGAACAATTGCCATAATGGCAATTGCATCAACATATTCCCCTAACAATCCAGATATTAACGTAGCTGCTAACAACACTAATACCATGAAATCTTGGAATTGCTTAAAGAACAACATCAACCAACTTACACCTTTTCCCTCTTCTAACACATTTGGACCGAATTTTTTTAATCGCTCACCTGCTTGCTTTTCCGTTAGACCTTCTCGGATGTCCACAGCGAGTTTTCTAGCTACATGTTCCGAATTGTATTTATACCATTTCACGCCACATTCCTCCAAGTGAGATGTCTTTACTATATCTATTCAGACTCGTCCCAAAACATGCTATAATCGGTATATTGTGAGGTGATTTCCTATGTCATTTGATGGCGTTGTCACCCGGGCGATTAGTCATGAACTACAAGAAACCATTACACCCGGCCGAATTATGAAAATTTATCAACCAACGCAAACCGAATTAATATTCACCATCCGTAGTCAAGGAAAGAACCATAGCCTATTGCTATCGGCTCACCCTTCCTATGCACGGATGCATTTGACACAAGAAAAGTATCAAAATCCAAAAGAACCCCCTATGTTTTGTATGCTTCTACGTAAGCATTTAGTCGGTGGATTTATTGAGTCCATCGAACAAGTAGACATGGAGCGTATTATTCGTATTTCTGTACGAAGTAAAGACGAGATTGGTGATGAAAAAACGAAGACATTCATCGTGGAAATCATGGGGAAGCATAGTAATTTAATTCTTGTTGAAGAAGAGCGGGAAATGATTTTAGATTGCATTAAGCATGTATCTCCTGCTCAAAATAGCTACCGGACTTTACTACCAGGTCATTCATACAAGCTTCCACCAGATCAAGGTAAACACAACCCTGTTAACCTTGATAGTGATACATTTATAAGAAAGCTTGATTTTAATGCAGGAAAATTAGACAAGCAGGTTATGAATGTATGCATGGGCTTTTCACCAATGATTGCCAAAGAACTTGTCTATCGTGCTGGTCTAGGATCTTCTGAGAGGTACAGACAAACCTTCGAGGAAATCCAAACTACATTACGAAACCATGACTATGCTCCACAAATATTCAGAGGTCAGAAAGAACAGTTTTATGTTCTACCTCTGTATTCAAAACAAGAAGAAACTGAACATTATAGTTCTGTTAGCGAGATGCTAGACGCTTATTATTCAGGAAAAGCAGAGCGAGACCGCGTCAAACAACAAGCAGGTGACCTAGCCCGCTTCTTAAAAAATGAAAGGGATAAGAACGAGCGGAAAATCAAAAAGCATTATGAAACGTTAGAGAAAGCTGAAAATGCTTTTGAATATCAAAAATATGGTGAATTGCTTACAGCTCATATGCATCTTGTAAAGCAAGGAGATAAAGCTGTTACCGTTGTTGATTACTATGATCCAGAACAATCAGAGGTAACCATTGAACTGAATCCAAACAGAACACCTAGTGAAAATGCCCAAAGCTATTTTCAAACGTACGGTAAAATGAAAAAATCTAAAGAAGTTGTACAACACGAAATAACCAAAGCTAGACAAGAAATCACTTATTTAGAACAGCTCATCCAGCAAATAGATTCTGCGCGTGAAGAAGATATTGAAGAAATTCGTGAGGAACTACGTGAAGAAGGTTATGTGAAAGCACGACCGCAGCAAAAAAAGAAAAAGAAGCCTCAAAAGCCACAACCAGATCAATTTATTTCAAGCGATGGCACAACCATTCTGGTAGGAAAAAACAACAAACAAAACGAATATGTAACAACTCGTATGGCGAACCGTGATGACATATGGTTGCATACCAAGGACATCCCTGGTTCTCATGTCGTCATCCGAGACTCAGACCCAGGTGAGGAAACATTATTAGAAGCCGCTCAATTAGCCGCTTACTTTAGTAAATCAAGATCCTCCTCTTCTGTACCTGTCGATTATACGTTAATCCGTCATGTAAAAAAGCCTAATGGAGCGAAACCTGGCTTTGTAACATATGATAATCAAAAAACATTATTTGTGACGCCTGATGAAGGCATGGTTCGTTCCTTACGTCAAAACAAACAAACAGCCGACTGATATCAGTCGGCTGTTTGTTTCATTTTTATTTGACCTTGGTTTCATAAATAGTTGCACCCAATAGCTGGCATAACGACCATCTTGTTGGACATATCCCACACCAAGTTCCGTAAAGTTCTCGTTTAATATGTTGGCACGGTGATCCTCACTATTCATCCAATTCGTTACCACCGCTTCAGGATCTAGTTGACCTGCTGCAACATTTTCACCTGCTGTTTGAGAAGTAAAACCGAATTCCTTCATTATTTCAAACAGTGAGCCATACGTAAGTGAATTATGAGAGAAATAATTATTTTCAGCCATATCCAACCCTTTTCTGATGCGTATCCCTATACAATACGAAAAGCCGACTATAATTAAGTCGGCTTCTCTTAGGTTAATGAAAAAATAATGACAAACAGAAGGATTGTACCAAGATACGTTGAAACAGCATATATCCATCCCGTTCGTTCTTCTTTTGATAGTACAAATGCGTTGAATACACCAAACAGAGTTAATGGAATGATCATACTGAGCGCAGCCTCTATAGTAATAATGGAAGCTCCAAATGAGAAAGCCACCCAAAAATATAAATATAAATAACACGATATAAGACCCAATACAGCATTCCCCGTCATAATAAGTGCTTGCTTTTTAAACGACATGTCATCACTACCTTTTAACATCGTACGTGTCTTGACATGATTGTACAACGGTGCCACGTCTATTACAAGAGGGGTTATTGCTGGTAGGTTAAGGAAAATTGAGCCGGATTTTCTTTAAAAGTCAGAAGATGGGTGTGTTGTTGTTCTGTAATCTTATTTGCTTGCATCATATAATCAAGTAGCACGTCAAAGTTTGTTAAGGTATCATAAGGGATGTTTTCCTCTTGAAAAGCCTGTTTACTTGTAGCTAATCCATAAGAGAAAATCGCAATGACACTCTCAACTTCTACACCAATTTGTTTCAATGCTCTGACACTATTTAAAGAGCTCTTGCCTGTTGAAATTAAATCCTCAATAACAATAGCCTTTTGACCTTCTAGGACTCGTCCTTCTATTTGATTTTCTTTACCATGTCCTTTTGGCTTATCTCTCACATAAACCATTGGTAATTCTAAACGAGCGGCAACCCATGCAGCATGAGGGATTCCGGCGGTTGCACAACCTGCAATCACATCAACATCTGGACAATGCGTTTTGATATGAGTGACAAATTGTTCGGCAATATATTCGCGAACGTGTACATCGCTCATGGTAAGTCGATTATCACAATATACAGGAGATAAGATTCCTGAAGTCCATGTAAAAGGTTGATCGTAACTTACTTGCAGTGAACCTAATTCGTACAATTCCTTAGCTAAGTGTAGTTTTGTATCCATTATTCCACTCCTTCTCAAATTGTTGATATGTTTCTTGCGGTGAGTCAGCTGTTGTGACTCCCCGTCCTACCACTATGGCAGAAGCACCTGACACCTTAGCTTTTTGAGGTGTTGCAATGCGTACCTGATCCTGTTGTTCCTGAGTACCTAGTCGAATACCAGGTGTAAGGCGGTAAAATGATTCCCCACATACGTCAGCAATCACTCTAGCCTCAGCTACAGAACAAACCACCCCATCAACACTCGCTTCTTTAGCCATCTGTGCATAATGGGTGACTACTTTTTCCATGTGATGGGGTATGAGCAATTCATGGTGGAGCATTTCATCACTAGAGGATGTTAATTGTGTCACTGCTAATAGGAGTGGTTTTTGTTGACCATCTCTAGTGCCTTCTTGCAAACCTTCTTGAGCAGCTCTCATCATGTTCTTTCCACCCGAAGCATGAACATTGATTACATCAATATTAAGTGAAGCAAGACTTTTCATCGCCTGTTTCACGGTATGCGGAATATCATGGAGCTTTAAATCTAGAAAAATAGGATGCCCTCGTTCATTAAGTGCTTCAATGATGGTTGGACCTTCCCGGTAAAAGAGTTCCATTCCTACCTTAACAGGTATTTCATAAAAGTGATTGGTATCTAAAAAGGTTAATGCTTCTTCAGCTGACTGGAAATCAAGAGCGAGAAAAAGGGGCTGACTCTCTAGCATTCTTCCAACTCCTTCCTATACATTCTTCAATAGATGAATAGGCATATTGATCAAGCAACTCTGGTAATGCATCAATAAGTTCAGGACATATGAGAGGGTTACGGAAATTTGCCGTTCCAACAGCTACAGCACTCGCTCCGGCTAATAAGAATTCCAAGACATCCTCCTTACATGTCACACCACCCATGCCAATAATCGGTATGTTCACTACTTGGCTCACTTCGTAGATCATTCGAATAGCAATTGGTTTAATTGCAGGACCTGATAGACCGCCTGTATGATTTGAAAGGATTGGCTCTCCTGTTCCTATGTCGATCTTCATACCAACTAGCGTATTGATCATAGACAACCCATCAGCACCAGCCGCTTCAACAGCAATGGCCATCTCTTTTATATCTGATGTATTAGGAGACAATTTGACGTAAACAGGGACGTCACTAATATCTTTCACTTTTTTCGTTAAGGAAGCTGCAAGTGTTGGATCTGTTCCAAACTGAATGCCCCCCTCCTTCACATTTGGACATGAAATATTTAGTTCTAACGCAGATACTTTTCCTGAATCAGACAGTGTTTTGGCTACATATTCATATTCTTCTTCTGTACTCCCAGCTACGTTCGCAAGGATTGGAGTACTGTATTGCTCTAAAAATGGAATTTCGTCTGATATTATCTTTTCTACTCCCGGGTTTTGTAATCCGATTGCATTGAGCATACCAGATGATGTTTCAGCAACTCTCGGTGTCGTATTCCCAAATCTCGTTTCCCCTGTTGCTGCTTTGATGGTAATCGCACCTAGTTTATTTAGATCGTAAAATTGACTATATTCTCTCCCAAAACCAAAACACCCTGACGCTGGTAGAATAGGGTTTTGTAGAGATAAGCCAGGTAAGTGGACAGATAAATTCATGATAACACCACCTCTTTTGCTGAAAAGACAGGTCCATCCTGACAGATTTTCCGGTAGCCTTTCACATCAATGTCGTTGTTAGCTTCACAAACACACGCAAAGCATGCTCCTACACCACAACCCATTCGCTCCTCTAAAGAGATATACCCAGGAATGCTCATGGATTGAATAACTGCTTTAAGCATAGGCGTAGGGCCACAAGAGAAATACTTTTCGACTGAAAAAGCATTCTGTTTTACTACATCTGTGACAAACCCTTTGGTTCCATAGCTTCCATCATCTGTAGCTATATGGCAGTGTCCAAGTTCCTGAAACTTCTCTTCATAAAATATTGCGTCCTTTGATTGAAACCCGAGTACCGTTGTTATCGTATTACCCTGATCTTTTAATTTTCTAGCTAAATAATAGAGCGGCGGAACACCAACTCCACCTCCTATTAAGAGAACATGTTGATTTTTAACATCTTTATATGGAAATCCATTCCCTAAAGGAGCTAACACATTTATCTTTTGTCCTTCTGGTTGTTTTGCTAACCATTCCGTTCCAAATCCGATTACTTTATATACAACAGATACGTTATCTCTTTCTACATTTGCAATGGAGAGAGGCCGGCGTAATGCATGCTCCCAGCCATCTCCAACTTGCACATGTAAAAACTGTCCTGGCTCTGTCATAAACTGCACAACTTCACCAGTTAACTTCATTTCATACGTATCTTTGGCTATTTGTTTATTTTCTACGATGATTAAATCTTCTTTCGTTAGCATAGACTCTCCGCCTTTTGTTTCGGCATTGGTTTTGCTGTAAAAGTCATGGATTCAATAACCCGAAGAATTGCCTTTGCCGTATCAAGAGATGTTAGACATGGAACACCATGTTCAACCGCTTCCCGTCTAATTCTAAATCCGTCTGACCTTGATTGTTTCCCGCCTGTTAGTGTATTGATGACAAAATGAGCTTGTTCATTTTCCACTACATCCAGGACTGTTTGTTGATTGGAACCAATCTTCCCAACCGTTTCTATTGGTAGTCCAGTCTCCTCTAACACAGACCCTGTGCCTTCCGTTGCATACAATTCAAAGCCAAGCTGATGGAAACGATGAGCAATCTCAATCATTTCTTCCTTATCTTTATCTGCCACTGTAATCAGGACAGATCCTGCAGTTGGTATATGAATTCCTGAGGCAGTAAGTCCTTTATAAAGAGCTTTTTCCAAGGTCTTGTCACGCCCAATGACTTCCCCTGTTGATTTCATTTCAGGTCCTAGGAAGGTATCAACACTACGTAACTTTTCAAAAGAGAATACAGGAACCTTTACATATACATCTTCAGGATCTGGTAACACACCGTCTGAAAACCCTAGCTCTGTTAGTTTCGTTCCTAAGATTACTTTTGTTGCAACATTTGCCATCGTAACGCCCGTTATTTTACTTAAGAATGGAACTGTACGACTTGCTCGAGGATTTACTTCTAGAACGAAAATTTCATCTTCATGAAGAACAAACTGGATATTAATTAACCCTTTAATCCCTAACTCTTTAGCAATTTTAACTGTGTTTTCGACACAACGTTGTTTTTGTTGGTCCGTAATCCGTTGCGTTGGATATACTGCAATGGAATCACCAGAGTGAACACCAGCTCGTTCAATATGTTCCATAACCCCTGGAACGATAACAGTTTCCCCATCAGAAATGGCATCCACTTCTATTTCTATACCTGTCATATATCGATCGATTAAGACAGGATGATCTTGGTGAATTTGAACCGCTTCTTCAATGTATCGTTTTAAATCCTTACGGTCATAAACTATTTCCATTGCTCTTCCACCTAGTACATAAGATGGACGTACAACGACTGGAAACCCTAAAGATTCAGAGGTTTGTAAGGCTTCTTCTGTAGTTGTAGCGCATACCCCTTGTGGCTGCGGAATGTTTAACTTCGTTAGCGTGTGCTCAAATTTGTCTCGGTCCTCAGATCGATCAATGGCTTCGAGTGATGTTCCTAATATGGAAACACCTCTACGTTCTAATCCATCAGCTAAGTTGATTGCTGTTTGTCCGCCAAATTGAACAATAACTCCAGTTGGTTGTTCTAAATCAATTACATGCATCACATCTTCTAGCGTAAGTGGCTCAAAGTATAATTTATCGGATATGCTAAAATCCGTGGAAACTGTTTCAGGATTGTTATTCATAATAATCGCTTCATATCCTGCCTCTTTTAAAGCAAGTACGGAATGAACAGTCGCATAATCAAACTCGACTCCTTGGCCAATACGGATTGGACCTGAGCCAAGAACTAATACCTTCTCTCTATTTGAGCGAATAGATTCATTTTCTTCTTCATAGGTGCTATAGAAATAAGGTGTGGTGGATTCAAACTCAGCAGCACATGTATCAACCATTTTGTAGACTGGTATAAGATTCTCTTCTGTTCTAAATGTATAAACTTCATCAATTGTTGTGTTCCAAAGGCGTGCCAACGCAGTGTCAGATAATCCCTTTTGCTTTGCTTCGAACGTTAATGCTTTATTAAAAGGTCTTTGTTGTAGGCGTTGCTCTAGAAGAATCAAATGATAAAGTTTTGTTAAAAAGAAATAGTCAATTTCTGTTAGTTCTTTTACTTTTTCTAAGGAATACCCTCTTCTAAAAGCCTCAGCCAAGAGGAATATTCGTTCATCATCCGCTTTTTCTAGACGGTAATCTAATGTTTCTCCATTTAAATATTGAGCGTCCTCCAAGAAGAATTCTTCCGTACCTATTTCTAAGGAACGTATTGCTTTCATTAGCGACTCTTCGAAATTTCGGCCAATCGCCATCACTTCCCCTGTTGCCTTCATTTGTGTTCCTAGTACACGGTTTCCTTTTATAAATTTGTCAAAAGGCCAGCGAGGTATTTTTGTTACAACATAATCTAATGCAGGTTCATAACATGCATAAGTAGATCCTGTTACAGGGTTTTTCATTTCATCGAGCGTTAACCCTACAGCAATTTTGGCTGCAATTTTTGCAATCGGATATCCTGTTGCCTTAGAAGCTAATGCTGAAGATCGACTGACTCTCGGATTAACCTCAATAATATAGTATTGAAAGCTATTAGGATCTATTGCAAGCTGTACATTACAGCCACCCTCGATTCCGAGTGATCTAATGATTTTCAGTGAAGCATCACGAAGCAATTGATATTCTCTGTCACTTAGCGTTTGTGAAGGAGCTACCACAATAGAGTCTCCGGTATGAATCCCAACTGGGTCCACATTTTCCATATTACACACTACGATAGCATGGTCTTGTTTATCTCGAATCACTTCGTATTCAATCTCTTTAAATCCTTTTATATTCTTTTCTATTAAACACTGATGAACAGGAGAAAGGTGAAGACCACTTTTGGCTGTTTCCAACAGCTCTTCCTCACTGTAGCACATGCCTCCACCAGCACCGCCCATTGTATAAGCAGGCCGCACGATAACAGGGTAACCGATTCGTTCCGCAAAGGTTTGAGCTTCATCCACTGTACTAATGATAGTACTTTCAGGAACAGGTTCTTGTAATTCTCCCATTAAGGAACGAAATTTCTCACGGTCTTCTGCATTTTGAATAGCATTTAAAGAACTTCCTAACAATTCAACGTTAAATTCGTTTAGGATTCCTTGTTCTTCTAACTGTACAGCCATATTAAGTCCAGTTTGACCACCTAAAGTCGGTAATATCGCGTCTGGTTTTTCCTTTCGAATGATTTTAGCTAGGAAATCAACCGTTAAGGGCTCCATATAAACCTCATCTGCTATCGTTTCGTCTGTCATTATGGTTGCTGGATTAGAATTGGCTAGTATGACTTCATATCCTTCTTCTTTTAATGCCTGACAAGCTTGAGTACCAGAATAATCAAACTCTGCAGCTTGACCAATGACAATAGGTCCTGATCCTATTACTAATATTTTGCTTACATCTGTACGTTTAGGCATGTTCCTCTCTCCCTTCTACTGTGTTGCTTAATCATCTCTAAGAATTCATCAAATAATACGTTTGAATCCTGAGGTCCTGGTGCACTTTCAGGGTGATACTGCACGGTAAAAGCTGGTACTTGTTTATGGCTTAATCCTTCGATACTATTATCATTCAACGCATATTGAGTAATAGAAAGAAGTGAATCATCTATACTCCATTCCTCAACAGCGTACCCATGGTTTTGGGAGGTCATATATACTTGTCCAGAAGCTTTATCTTTAACAGGATGGTTTGATCCTCTATGCCCAAATTTCATTTTTATTGTATTTGCACCGCAAGCTAAGGCAAACAATTGATGTCCTAAACAGATTCCAAAGAACGGTATCTTCCCTAACACACCTTGAATCATTTCAATTGCTTCTGGCACATCCTTTGGATCCCCAGGACCATTCGAAAGCATGATACCATCTGGCTTTAATTGCAAAATTTCTTCTGCTGTTGCATGGTATGGAACCACCGTTACATGACAGTTGCGACTAGTGAATTCCCTTAGGATGCCGTGCTTCATGCCGAAATCAACTAGCACAATACGCTCCCCTCTACCAGGTACGACGTATGGTTTAATTGTTGAAACACGCTCTACTTGATTCGTAGGTAGAGAAGTAGCTTGAAGTTCTTCAACACTTTCCTCTTGTGAAGCCTCTACAGATGTAAACTTTCCTTTCATCGTGCCGTATTCCCTGATTCTTTTCGTTAATTTTCGTGTATCAATACCACTAATACCTGGAATATCTTTCGCCTTTAAAAAGGTATCTAATGATTCTTCAGCTCTAAAATTACTAGGATATTCACATGCTTCTTTCACAATCAATCCATTTACAGAAGGGTTGATTGTTTCAAAATCTTCGCGATTAATACCGTAATTACCGACTAACGGATAAGTGAAGGTAACAATTTGATCGCAATAAGAAGGGTCAGATAAAATTTCTTGATAGCCGGTCATTCCTGTGTTAAAAACGACCTCACCAAATGTGTCTCTTTCGCTTCCTATCGCGTTTCCGATGAATGTTGTTCCATCTTCTAGCACTAATTTACGCTTTACCATAACTAAATTCCTCCTTCCAAACTATCTTACCGTTTAGCAATGTCATTTTTGGTGCGCCTGTAACTGTCCAACCATGGAATGGGGTGTTTTTCCCTTTTGATACAAATTCATGACGGTTGATCTGATACGTATGATTTAAGTCCAATAACACCAAACTTGCAGCCTGCTCTTCTTTTAGTTCACCTGCCGTCAACCCAAATACGTTAGCTGGTGTAATGGTTAGCCAATCTAGCAATTGTTTCAAGGAACATACTCCCTCTAAAACCAGATTGGTATAGAGCAAGGAGAATGCTGTTTCATGACCAACAATACCAAATGGGGATTTCACTAATCCTTGTTGTTTTTCATCTTCTGTATGAGGAGCATGATCTGTTGCAATGCAGTCTATAGTTCCATCCAACAATCCTTCACGTAAAGCCTTGCGATCTTCTACTGAGCGAAGGGGAGGGTTCATTTTAAACATGCCATTGTTTTCTGTAATATCGTTTTCTGTAAGAAGTAAATGATGTGGGGTTACTTCTGCTGTAACAGGAATACCTGCTCGCTTTGCATCTCTAATCACTCGTACTGATTCTTTCGTACTGACATGACATACGTGATAATGACATCCTGTTGCTTCAGCTAACAATACATCCCTTGCAATTTGAACAGATTCACATACCGAGGGGATCCCAGGTATTCCTAACTCCTTGCTAGTATGCCCTTCGTGAATTACTCCTCCATGGATAAGTGAATTATCTTCACAGTGGGCAACTATTGAAGCGTTTATGGCATTCGCTCTCTCCATTGCTTTTAACATTTGATCCGCAGATTGAACGCCAACCCCGTCATCCGTGAATGAAACAGCCCCCATCTCTTTTAGCTGGTTCATAGGAGTTAGTTGCTGTCCAACTTGACGTTCCGTAATCGATGCGTATGGTAAGACATTCACAACTGAATGTTCTTGAATTAATTTTTGTACATACTGTAAGTTTTCTGCGTTGTCCGGTACTGGACGAGTATTCGGCATCGCACAAATGGTTGTAAATCCACCCTTTGCAGCTGCTTCTGATCCCGTTGCAATGGTTTCTTTATCCGTGGCACCAGGTTCACGCAAATGCACATGTATATCTACAAACCCAGGAGACACTACCAAACCGCTACAGTCCACTTCTTCTTCGGCTTCTTTTTCCTCTGTGGTGATTTGTTGAATGACTCCTTGATCTATGTATATATGTCTAGTGACGAGTTCTTCCTTTTCAAATAATTGAACATTTTTTAGTAATAGACTCATTGGTAACTCCTCCTTGTAATAATTCATGTATGATAGCCATTCGAATATATACACCATTGTTCATTTGTGTAAAAATACGTGAACGTTGACACTCTACTAACTCAGATGCAATTTCGACTCCCCTATTGACCGGTGCTGGGTGCATGATAATACTCTCTGTTTTCATTTGTTGTTCTCTTTCCGGAGTTAATCCATAGCTAGTAAGATAATCCCGTTGCTCTTCCTTAAGATCATGTCGCTCCTCTTGAATCCTAAGAAGTATGAGAACATCGCATTTATGAATGACTTCATCAATAGGTGCATAAGGGATACCTAACTCAGCATCCTGCCAAAAAGACGGTCCTGACACCGTAATGTTTGCCCCTAAACGTTGTAAGGTTAATGCATTAGACCTTGCCACTCTGCTATGGAGTATGTCTCCACTTATGAGTATGTTAAGCCCATTAAATCTTCCAAATTCCTCATAAATAGTATATAAATCTAGCAAACATTGACTTGGGTGCTCTCCTTTACCATCTCCTGCATTAATAATTGGAACTTGAACAGATTCTTCTAGCTCTTTATAGTAACGGTCTTTGGGATGGCGAATGACGATGGCTGACACCCCCAAAGATTCAACCGTTTTGACTGTGTCATATAAGGATTCTCCCTTTTGGACACTAGAAGACTCTGTTAAGAAGTCAATCGTTTGATAGCCTGACCGTTTCTCTGCCATTTCAAAACTCAACTTCGTGCGGGTACTTGGTTCAAAAAACAAATTTGCTATAAATCCTTGATGTTTTTCGCAATCAGAATTTGATTTAAAACGTTCTGCTGTTTGAATAATTCTTTCAATATCAGATTGGTTCAAGTCACTCATTTTTAATAAATGCATGTTTTCACCTTTTCTTAATTGTATTTTGTCATTTCTACTGTTTACATTAAGCAAAAAAACCAGCATCCCTTAAAGGAATGCTGGTTAATCGGCACACGTAGCTACATTACACCACGCCTAGTCGATCGACCTAACACCCTTTAAAGCCTCTCGGGACTTTATTAAAACGTGTTCTCTCGATTTCATGCTGCTGAGTTATCTGAATTTGAATCTTCTTCTACTTGAAACATCTTACCATTGCCTTGGCCTTTTTCTTTACCAGGGAGAGCAAGGTTGAGGATTACACCGATAAGTGCAGCAAGCGATACCCCTGCGATTTCTAAATCGTCATAGACTTTAATACTTGCTCCGCCAATTCCAATGACTAAGATGACGGAGGATATGATCAGGTTTCGTTTTTCACCTAAATCAATGTTGTTGTCAATCATCATACGCAAGCCGCTAGAAGCAATGATACCAAAGAGAAGGATGGATACCCCTCCCATTACTGCAGATGGGATTGCTCCGATTAAGTCTGTAATGATTCCAATAAAACCAAATAGAATGGCAAAAACTGCTGCTCCCCCTACGACAAAGACGCTGAATACTCTTGTTATAGCAAGAACACCAATGTTTTCTCCGTAAGTCGTATTTGGTGGTCCACCTAGCATCGATGCAATGATGGTTGCAATACCGTCACCTGCAATAGAGCGATGAAGACCGGGCTTTTGTAAAAAGTTATTCCCAACGACTTTAGAAAGAACCATTTGATCACCGATGTGTTCAGCTATGGTTACAAAAGCAACCGGTACAAGTATAAATAGAATTTCACCACTTAATACGGATAGAGGCCCATAATCAACAAATGGTATTACGAATTGGGGCATTTGAAAAAATGCACCGAAAAACTCACCGATGCCATTAGCGGAAGTGATATTATTCCATTCTGCTGCAATGTTACTCGTATCAACAATTCCTTGTGTCCACGCAAAGATGTATCCGCATGTAATCCCAAAAAGGATTGGTACAATACTCATAAAACCTCTAAAGAAAACCGTTGCAATAATGGTTAATCCTAGTGTAACTAAAGCCACAAGTAAATAAGTTAATGAATAATTGCCATCTGGATCCGTTGTGGCCATATCAATTGCTGTTGATGCTAACCCTAAACCAATGACCATAATGACTGGGCCTACGACTACAGGAGGTAGCACTTTCATAATCCATTTAAGTCCAAGTGCCCTGATGAGTAAAGCAACTCCACCGTACACAAGACCTGCAAAAAAACTTCCTACCATAGCACCTGGTACTCCACTAGCACTCATCGCAGCTCCTACTGGTGCGATAAACGCAAAGCTTGATCCTAAATAAGCTGGAATTCTCCCTTTGGTAATTATAATATAGGCAAGCGTTCCAAGTCCGCTTGACACCAACGCTACTGCCGGTGAAAGACCTGTTAGAAATGGTACTAAAATCGTAGCCCCAAACATAGCAAATAAATGTTGTAAGCTTAAGGTAATCCATTTACTTAAGGATGGTTTGTCTCGGACATCCAAAACTGTCTCTTGTTCACTCATATTGACTCCTCCTTTTTTTGCATAAAAAAACCTCTTTGCGAGAAGCTCGCAAAGAGGTAAACGTCACCCTTAGATGTACGCATCCTAGCTTTTGCAACCTTCTAAGTCTCTCTGGACTAAAGTTAAAGGTCAACTTATTCTTTCGTATATATACTTACTTCGTCTTGTTTATCTGATTCTTGGAGCTTCACACCGATAACTTCATCCTGTGAGGTGGGAACATTTTTCCCAACATAATCAGCTCGAATCGGTAGCTCCCGATGTCCTCTATCAACTAACACAGCTAATTGGATTTGCGAAGGTCTGCCATGGTCCATCATAGCATCCATAGCTGCCCGAACAGTTCTCCCTGTATAAAGCACATCATCTACGAGAATGACTTTCTTATTATCTAGCTTTCCTTCGAGATTTGTACCTTTAAGCTCTGGTTCTTCATTTTCATTATTTTTTGTTAAGTCATCTCGATATAAGGTAATATCTACCTCGCCAACCGAAAGCGTAACACCCTCAATTTGTGCAATTTTTTCAGCTAATCGTTTGGCAAGTGGTACTCCTCTTGTTTTAATTCCTACAAGAGTTAGCCCTTCCACTCCTTTGTTCTTCTCTAGTATTTCATGTGCAATACGCGTTAACGCTCTTCGTATAGCTGCATCATCTAGTACGATTGCTTTTTGTTCCAAAAAGGGCACCTCCTAGTTATCAGACCAAAAAAAATCCCCTCTTGCCGCTGAGACAAGAGAGGAGGAAAAACACTTAGGTGCTCGGTATTAACCATACACGTATAGTGCTTTTTAACCGAAATCCTTCTCAGTCTCACGGGACTAATTTAAAGGTCTTTGTTATGTTCTAATTAAATATTATTACAGACTTAGACTTATACGTCAAGTTCTCTTCTGTATTTCATCAAGTATATCTTGAAATGCCTTAGGTGGCTCTTGATCAAATGAAAGCCTTTCCCCAGTTGTTGGATGTGTAAATGATAAATGCCTTGCATGTAAAGCTTGTCCATCAATCGGTAAAGTTCTTCTAGGTCCATACTTAGGATCTCCAGCTAATGGATGATTAATATACTTCATATGAACACGAATTTGGTGCGTTCTACCCGTTTCAAGTTCACACTCAATATAAGAGTAATCTGGATAAAGAGATAATACTTTAAAATGGGTGATAGCATCTTTTCCACCTTCAACAACCCCCATCTTTTGACGATCTTTTGGATCTCGAGCAATTGGGGCTTCGATGGTTCCGTATTCATGGTTAATTTCTCCATGTACAATGGCGACATATTTTCGTTCTGCTGTTTTATTATACAATTGTTCAGCCAGAGAGGAATGGGCTTTGTCATTTTTCGCAACCATTAATAAACCACTTGTATCTTTATCAATGCGATGCACTATACCAGGACGCATGATACCATTAATACCTGATAAATCAGTGCAGTGATACAACAAAGCGTGTACAAGCGTTCCGTGCTCGTGACCTGCAGAAGGGTGAACCACCATTCCCCGAGGCTTATTCACAACAACAACATCCTCATCTTCATATACAATATCAAGAGGAATATTTTCTGGTTCTATTTCTAAAGCCTCTGGTTCTGGAATTTCCCATTCCAAATGATCGCCTTCTTGACACTTATAGTTACTTTTCTGTGAAGAACCATTTACTGTTACCATATCTTCTTGGATCCATGTTTGAATTTGTGAGCGTGATGCTTCTTCAGTTAAAACGACTAATAATTTATCAAGGCGTACTCCTTGTTCTTCCTCTACTACTATATGTTGATTTACACTCATGTTTGCTTGCTTCCTTTCTTCCGTTCATCAAGAATCGTTGCAATAAATACCAAACCAACACCTACAACCAACGCAGAATCAGCGACATTGAATATTGGAAAATCATAACTTCCAATATATGTATCAACAAAGTCGACTACTTCTTTTCGAAAGATACGATCAATAAAATTCCCTATTGCTCCTCCTAGTATAAATCCGAGAGAGACTCCTATTAGTACATTTGTTTTGGCATATTGCTGAATATAATATATAACCGCTCCAATCACGATAACCGTGATAATGTAGAAAAACCACATCTGGCCTTGTAAGATTCCCCAGGCTGCACCTGTATTACGATGAGAGGTTATGTATAAAAAAGGCTCTATAACAGGGAATTGCTCCCCTATTGCCATGCTCCTGACAATTATCCATTTAGTAAGCTGGTCAAGCGCAATGATTCCAATCGCAATCAAATAATACCACAAGGCTTTTTCCTCCGTTCTTCAATAATGCTCCTTATGCATTTTACCACATATTCCTCCTCTGTGCCTCACTTTGCTAAACAATTCAGCGGAAAACTGACTAATGAACAATTATGTAGTCCATGGTGCAGGATAAGTATAGACATTTTATTTGTCCGTAAGATCTACCCAAAGAGGGTTTTCACTAAAAATAAGGGCTTATATGTCCTTTTGGGAGACATACAACATGGGGAACTACGAGACTCCCGCGAGGGAGAAAGAGGTTGGTGAGACCCCGGAGGGAGCAAAGCGACTGAGAAGGCACACCAGCTCGCCCGCAGGAAAGCGAGTTGCTTCACCGTAACCCCCTTCCACGTTTCAAGTATCGGACCCATCACCTTTTGAATATATCTCGAATCCAAGTACTCAAGGTAATGGGGCTTTTATGGAATAACTTATGTAGAGGTAAACAATGACAATACGCAAAAAGGTCTATTACGAAAAATTTGTAATAGACCTTTTGCTAGAAAGATATTTCTCTGTATTTATGCTTCGTAATGTTCTTCAACGATTGATGCACAGCGTGGGCAAAGTTCTGGGTGTTCATTGCTAGAGTCAAGCTCTTCTGTTACAACCCAGCACCGCTGACACTTCTCACCAGGGTGAGCTTTCACATATACATCTACATGATCATATTCTTTTGCTTGAGGTTCTTCCATAGCTACTTCTGCTCCAGATACAATCAACAATTGTTCTAGATGAGACACGTTTTCTAATAGTTCCTTGGTTTGATCATCTTTTGGCACAATTGTTACATGGGCCTCTAGTGATTTACCAATTACTTTTTCATTTCGAGCATCCTCTAATGCTTTTAACACGTCATCTCGAACATCCATAAAGTGATCCCATTTCGCTTTAAGCTCCTGGTGATTCTTCACTTCTTTCGCTTCTGGTAAATCCGTTAACTGAACACTATTTGTTTCAACGCCCGGGATATGCTCCCATACCTCATCTGTTGTATGAGCTAAAATTGGCGCAAGTAATTGTGTCAATGACGTTAGCATCTCATAATAAACTGTTTGAATGCTACGGCGTCGTGGATTATCTTTTGCTTCAATATATAGAATATCCTTAGCGAAGTCCAAGTAGAATGCACTTAAGTCAATAGTACAGAAGTTATGAACAGCATGATAAATAGTTGCAAATTCATATTCATCATAGGCACTACGTACTTTACTTGTTAATTCTTGTAGACGAAGGAGCATATAGCGATCTACTTCCTGTAGATTCTCTTCACTTACTGTATGCTTACTTGGATCAAAGTCATGTAAATTCCCTAATAAGAAACGGAACGTATTACGAATTTTACGATAGACTTCGGAAACTTGTTTAAGGATATTATCTGAGATTCTTACGTCAGATTGATAGTCTACACTTGAAACCCATAGGCGTAAAATATCTGCACCATATTGTTTCATAATCTTATCTGGGACAATTACATTTCCTTGTGATTTACTCATTTTGCGGCCTTCGCCATCAAGCGTGAACCCGTGACTTAAGATCGATTTAAATGGTGCTTTCCCAGTAATTGCAACAGATGTAGAAAGAGAGGAGTTAAACCAACCACGGTACTGGTCAGAACCTTCTAGATACATATCTGCAGGGCGCTGTAAATCATCACGCTCTTTTAACACAGATTGGTGGGAAGAACCGCTATCAAACCAAACATCCATGATGTCTTCTTCTTTAGTGAAAGTACCATTCGGGCTATGTTCAGAAGTAAAACCTTCAGGTAAAAGATCTTTCGCTTCACGCTCAAACCAAACATTAGAGCCATGCTCACGAATCAATCCAGAAATATGGTTGATTGTTTCTTCTGTGATAATTGGCGTACCATCTTCTCCATATACTACAGGAATCGGTACACCCCATGCACGTTGACGAGAAATACACCAATCTTGGCGATCACGAACCATATTATAAAGACGTGTTTCGCCCCATTTCGGCGTCCAAGTTACGTCTTGAATTTCATTGAGTAGCTGTTCACGGAAATCTTTAATGGATGCAAACCATTGGGATGTAGCTCGGAAAATCGTCGGCTTCTTCGTGCGCCAGTCATGAGGATAGGAGTGTGTCATGAATGTTAGATTTAACAACGCTCCAACTTCCTCTAGCTTTTCAGTAATATCCTTATTTGCGGCATCGTAAAATAGCCCTTCATATCCTGGTGCTTCATCTGTGAAGTACCCTTTTTCATCAACTGGACATAAAACCTCTAAACCATAGCGCTGACCAAGTACAAAGTCATCTTCCCCATGTCCTGGGGCTGTATGAACACAACCTGTACCAGCTTCGGTTGTAACGTGTTCGCCTAACGTTACTATAGAATCACGGTCATACATTGGGTGCTGTGCTACAACGTACTCAAGTTCTGAACCTTTGTATGTTTTAACGATTTGTGGTTTTTCCCAACTTAATGCTTCTGCTACTTCATCAATGAGCTTCTCAGCGATGATATACTTCCCACCATTAGCTTCAACAGTTACATAGCTTAGTTCTGGATGAACTGCAATCGCCATATTAGCAGGAATCGTCCAAGGAGTAGTCGTCCAGATAATGAACTTCTCATCACCTTCTACTACACCTTTACTGTCTTTGATATCGAAACCAACATATATGGATGGAGAACGTTTATCGTGGTATTCGATCTCCGCTTCAGCAAGAGCAGATTCAGAAGATGGTGACCAATAAACTGGCTTTTTCCCTTTATAGATATACCCTTTATTCGCCATTTCTCCAAACACTTCAATTTGAGCAGCTTCGTAATCTTTATCAAGCGTGATATATGGATTCTCCCAGTCACCACGAACGCCTAGCTGCTTGAATTGTGTACGTTGATTATCAACTTGTTGTAATGCGTAATCTGCACATCGTTGACGAAATTCAGCAACAGTCATTTTCTTGCGGTTAACTTTCTTCTTTTTCGTTAATGTCTGTTCAATTGGCAGACCATGCGTATCCCACCCTGGTACATAAGGAGCATGGAAGCCTGCCATCGATTTATATCGAACAATAAAGTCTTTTAAAATTTTGTTTAAAGCGTGACCCATGTGTAAATCCCCATTTGCATACGGAGGGCCATCGTGGAGAACGTATAGAGGGCGTCCTTTTGTACGTTCTTGTACTTGTTTATAAATATCCATGTTCTCCCAATCTTCTTGCATTTTAGGTTCTCGATTTGGGAGATTTCCTCTCATTGGAAACTCAGTCTTTGGCATTAATAAGGTTTCTTTATAGTTCATTAGAACCGTTCCTCCTTTTCAACCTCATCTTGGTCATATTTTGCAAAAGTGATACACCCGATCCATAGAAAAAGACCTTCTCATCCCCAAAAAGGGACGAGAAGGTCTCGCGGTACCACCCTTATAGATTTAGAAGGCTGTGATGCCTTATAAATCCACTCAAGCATTCGTAACGTGAATGATGCGCTTTTGCCTACTAATCCGTTCGACAAAAGTACTCTAGGGTGATCTTTCACAACACATCTTCTTTCAGGCTTCCACCATCCCTGATTCGCTAATGAAGAGCGGTCTTATGAATAAGCCCTGTCATCGTATAAGTATATCAATAGGAATCCATCCTTATGAGGATGAATCATTTCTTTATTCTATAGAACTCGGTCTGTTAATGAATTATATGTAAAAATAGCTACAGCGTCAAGATTTATTTTCAGCGAGTTCCTTTTCATATTCTGATTCATACTCTGTTTCTTCATCTAGTTCTTGATTAAATAACTCATCCCAGTCATCATTTTCAATCATATCGAGCTGTGCTTCTACCATCATCTTTAATCGAGTACGGAACACTTTCGCCTGTTTTTTCAGCTCTTCTACTTCAAGTGATATTCGACGTGATTTAGATAACGCTTCGTTAATGATACGATCTGCGTTCTTTTCAGCTTCTTTGACAATTAATTTAGCTTCTTTATTTGCGCTTCCTTTAACATCTTCAGCTGTTTCTTGAGCAACAAGAATGGATTTATTAAGCGTCTCCTCTATGTTACTGAAATGACCTAACTTCTCTTCTAATTGTGTAACTTTTTCTTCAAGATTTTTTTTATCTCTAATTACCATTTCATAATCTTTGATTACTTGATCTAAAAATTCATTTACTTCATCTTCATCATACCCTCGAAAACCTCTAGTAAATTCCTTATTATGAATGTCCAATGGTGTTAATGCCATATGGCCACCTCCTCTGAAGTAATGTATTATGAACCAGTCCATACAGTAAGCAACCGCTCTTTGGTACTATTCTTTTTTCGACAATCTTACACAAATTCCTTCTTAAATGAAAGAATTATTTTAAAACTGCGGTAGTAATTCTCCATTTATCTTTTTTCGTTCTTCCTTCAACTTCCAGCAATTGACTTCTCCCCTTACCTCTGAACGAAATCATATCACTTGCTTCAAGCAAAAAAGAAGAGTCTTCTACTGTACGAAAGTTTACTTTCACATGACCTTTTTGAATATGTAAAGCTGCTTTTTGACGAGATACATTATAAATTTCTTTTAAGATAGTATCTAAACGAAGCGAGGAAACGGTTCCACTTTGCTCCATCCACTCCTCTTTTTTGGGTAGAAGATTGGAAATATCTTTTTCCTCAAATTCAACTCCTGCTTTTTTGATACCAGTTAAATTCATCATAACATAGGAGGCAATTTCTGTAGCAACAATGATCTGTATTCGGTTATCTGTAACAATCAAATCTCCGACCTTTTCTCTTCTAATGCCTAGCGACATAAAAGCACCTAGCACATCACGATGCTCTAACGTTACAAATTTACTAGGGTACGTTGCTTCAAGAAGTGTAACATTGAAATCTTCTTGTTTTATCGTTTCATAGAAAGGGGCTAACACTACTCGTTGTCTTTCTGCACCTGTATAACCACCGAACGTTTCCCACGAAAGTTCCTCATCATGACCAATAATCGATTGAAAAATAAATCGTTCTCTTGGATCAAGAAAGTCAGATAATTTACGTTGATACATGCGCTCTACATCTTCTTTCCAATTAATAACCTGATCAATGAAAGGCTGCTCTTCTTTTCGAAAGTGTTGATAAATCTCCAATGATCTCCCTCCATAAACAGAACCATTTTTGCTATAGATGAAAATAAAAAGGAGATCATGTATCTCATGATCACCTAGTTAAAATAAACTATATATTAGCTTCTGTAACGCAAATAAACCAGCGCTAGAAGCAAACTCTAATGCAAAGATTGCAACAATTGGCGATATATCAATCATACCTAAGGGAGGAATGATTTTACGAAATGGTTCTAAATATGGCTCGCATATCGTTGATAAGAATCTTCCTATCGAAGAGTCACGCGCACCAGGGAACCATGACATTAAAATATAACCAATTAGTGCAAAGAAATATGCCTGAAATAAAAATCGTAAAAAGTCAAAAATCGAGTCGATTAACATCAACGTTATTTACCACCTTTGTTGGTATTCATCTTCTTCTTCATGTTCATTCATTACTTCTGATATTGTACCTGAAACATCCACAT
This sequence comes from Pontibacillus yanchengensis, assembly GCF_009856295.1. Taxonomy (NCBI): domain Bacteria; kingdom Bacillati; phylum Bacillota; class Bacilli; order Caryophanales; family Bacillaceae; genus Pontibacillus; species Pontibacillus yanchengensis. Next base: position 401,440 of record NZ_WMEU01000001.1, read on the forward strand.
TATCAGGCGTACATAAGAACGTTTGAGAGCCTAACTTTTGAATGTCCCCACCAATAGCATAAACCGTTCCACTTAAAAAATCTACTATTCTTTTTGCCTGTTGATGATTTACACGCTGAAGGTTTATTACTATTGCTTTTCGATTTACTAAATTGTCTGCAATCTCTTGAGCCTCATTATACGTCCGGGGTTCACATAGCACCACCTTGGAAGAAGGTTGCATGCTCTTTAAGCTAACCACATTTTGCTTCTTATCCTCTTTGGATGCATATTGGTTGGGCTGTTCATAATCTTCCTCTTCTGAATCAGATTCTACATATTCATATTCATCATCATCTAAAACAAAGAAATTTTTCAATTTGTTTTTAAATCCCATTGTTTCACCTCTTTAATCATATTCATGGCCAACTAATTTAGAGCCAATCCGGATATGTGTAGCACCCTCTTCAATAGCAATCTCAAAATCATTACTCATTCCCATAGAAAGATAATGACAAGGAGCATGTCCCCATTTTTTTGCTTCAATTTCTTCTTTTACGTTTCGCAATTCAGAAAAAATAGCTCGTACATATGATTGATCCTCTGAGTGAGGTGCCATCGTCATTAATCCGACAACTTCAATATTGGCATAAGATGAAAGATTTTCAACAAACGATACAACTTCCTCAGGAGGCAAACCATGCTTAGAATCTTCTCCACTTACATTCACTTGTACAAAACATGGTACCTTACGATTTGCTCGCTTGTTTATCTCCTTGGCTAAAGACTTTCGATCAAGTGAGTGTATATACGAAACATTGTCGATTAAGTCCTTTACTTTACGGGATTGAAGGGTTCCAATGAAATGCCAATTTGCTTGATTTGCAATTGACTCAAATTTTGTTAAAAACCCTTCAAGGCGATTTTCACCAAGATTGTGAACGCCGGCTGCTATCGCCTGCTGAGCCCGTTCTATTGAGACGTATTTGGTTACAGCAATAATAGTTACTTCATCTTGAATACGGTTCACCCGTTGACATGCTTCTTGTATTTTATGTTGTATAGCTTTGAAATTGTCTTCTACGTTCACCAAACGAAACTCCTTTCCAACTTAGTCACTAAGTCGCTTTAAACCAATAAACCCAAGCATTCTTCCTGTCTTCCCTTGATCTCTACGATGTGAAAAGAATAGGTGATCATTTTGATATGTACAATACTCAGACACTTCTATATTTTTCTCTTTCACACCGGACTCAAGAAGCAAATGTTTGTGCATGTTTTGTAGAGATAATAAGTACTTACCATTTCCCTTATCTAATACAGTAGGTTCTACCCTAAGTTCAGATGGTATATGCTGAAGGACATTTTCATCTACTTCGTACACATCACCACTTATTGAGGGACCAATAGCAACTTTAATATGGTTAGCATCCACTCCCTTGTCCTCTAGGGCGCGGATCATTTCAGGCCCCATACCTGCAACTGTTCCCTTCCAGCCAGCATGAGCAATTCCAACCCATTCTTCTACAGGATCATAAAAAAATAAAGGTACACAATCCGCATAAAAGGCTGTTAGAAGAACATTTGGCAAGTTTGTAATCAAACCATCACAATTAGGTAGAGCATTATCTTGGGAAAGCGCCCCTTTGCCAATATCCTTTTTCTTTACTGTATAAACTTCTGTATCATGAACCTGCTCCCCACCAATCCAATGTTCTAGTGGGAATTGTAATAAATTAGCTAGTGTTTCCCGATTTTTTCTTATCGTTTCCTTCACATCTGGCACATGCCAGCCTAAGTTAAAAGAATCAAATGGTGCGATCCCTTCTCCTCCTATTCTAGTTGTCATTCCAGCAACCAGATTTGGATTAGAATACGTCCATTTACTAATTTCCAAATATGAAGGATGTGTGTGATGAAAGCTCTCAGACATCTTTTTCCTCCAAAATATAAGTTTTCACTATTTTATCATACTTTCCGACAAAATTCTCGGGATGCTCACTTATTCTTCCTTTTTCGGGGGATATAATTGCGGTTTTTGACCATGTTTAACTAAGATAACATCATCCCCAATTGTTAGAATGGATTCCCAAGGAATGACCACTTCCTCTTCTTTACCAAACAGCCCCATCATTTTCCCCTTATTCCCTAATACAATCGCTGTAATTCTTCCTCGATCCACATCAATCTCTAGGTCAATCAGGTGCCCTAGCTTTTGCCCGTTTTCTACGGAGATAATTTCTTTTACTTGCAATTCTGATATGGTTACCATAAGAAAACACCGTCCTTTTTAACACTATATGCACCTGAGAAGATGATTTTTCATATTATAACGGTTTTCTGAAATTCTAAGCGTATAAAACATAAGCCTAGCACTATAAATGTGCTAGGCTTTAACTGAATTTGTATTTTAGTTTCGAATTTAAATGTTACATGTGATAGCTGAATATTAACCTTCTGAATTACCTTAGTCAATCATACATTTGTTTATTCATTTCTTTAATTGCGGCTTTTTCTAATCGCGAAACCTGAGCTTGCGATATACCAATCTCTTCAGCAACTTCCATTTGTGTTTTTCCTTGAAAAAAACGTTTGTTGAGTATCATCTTTTCACGTTCATTCAATCTTCTCATACCTTCTTGTAAGGCAATTTCATCTATCCATATGGAGTCTTTATTTTTCTCATCACTTAGTTGATCCATAACGAAAATGGGATCTCCACCGTCATTATAAATTGGTTCAAATAATGAAACAGGGTCCTGTATTGCATCTAACGCAAATACTACATCAGAATGTGGTACACCCATTTCTTCAGCAATCTCCACTGGTGTTGGTTCCTTGGATGTTTTACTCATTAACTTTTCACGAACTTGTAAGGCCTTATAAGCAATATCTCGTAGTGATCGAGAAACACGAATGGGGTTATTATCTCTAAGGTATCTTCTAATTTCCCCAATAATCATTGGTACTGCATAGGTTGAAAATTTCACATTCTGACTTAAATCAAAGTTATCGATTGATTTCATTAAACCAATGCACCCAACTTGAAAAAGGTCATCAACATACTCTCCACGATTGTTAAAACGTTGGATTACACTTAACACAAGGCGTAAATTACCATTCACTAAAACTTCCCTAGCCTCTATATCTCCACTTTGCATTTGTTTGAATAGCTTTCGCATTTCATCATTTTTCAATACTGGAAGTTTTGAGGTATCTACCCCACAAATCTCAACTTTATGTCGTGTCACTTTTTACCCCTCCTTACTGGAGCTGCTGTCAACGTTCAGTATCTCCGCAGAAGGGAAATTTATGCAGACATAAAAAAACACGATTCTCGCTAAATTAGCAAAAACCGCATATTTATAGGATTATTAAAAGAAAAAATTTATGGAATACACGCTATTAATCATTTTTGATAAATAAGAATATATGAATCTTTTCTGAATGCAGAATACGCTAATTTATTCCAATAAATCCCTGTTATTTTGAAGACTTAAGTTCGAGATAATATGGGTAAGAGAAATGTTTCCGTTGCTTTCGATAGAATAAAGATGGCATGCGAACAACTCGCGTCCTACCGGCGAGCTGGCAAGCTACCTTCTCTTATGGAAAAACGCCCTCAGGGGAAACTTGCCTACCTCTTTCTCCGGTGTGAGTCTCCTTGGGCCCAAGCCACCTTTGCTTTTGTTAAGATGAACGGAACATGATCAGGTTAGCGAGACGGGATGTATATTACATGTATTGAATAATAGACAATTTGACGAGGAAATACACGTTCGTGCTTTGGGTTTACTTCTATAAACTGTTAGATCACTGATATATTAGGTCGATGTATTCTCGTTTTACATTAATCAAAAGATGATTTGGGTTCACCCACAACAACTGACGATGTTTCCGTTAAACCAAACGAACGCAAAGACGGGCCGGGAAATGGCGAGATTCCATGGAAAAACGGAGGTGTCGAGACCCAGCAGGGCATGATTTTTGCCCAAGGAGACGAATGGTTTCATGGGAAGTTCGACTAAGATTGTCACATCGGTAGGGCCACAGGAAAGGGGGCTATTTTCAGGCCATCTTTTCTCTGATTCAAACAACGGAAACATTCCTCTCAACTAGATTATCTCGATTTCAAGTCTTCAATATTATGCCTCGTTTGTTGGATAACCTACTTGCCCAGTTTTTCAAATAAAGAAGACAGAGACAATTTTCAGAAGCCTCTGCCTTTACTAGCTATACCATTTTATTAAATTCTTTCTTTAATCTGCGGATAATCTTTTTCTCTAGTCGGGAGATGTAGGATTGGGATATGCCTAGCATATCTGCGACATCTTTTTGTGTTCTTTCTTCTTCCCCTATTAACCCAAAACGTAACTCCATGATTTGTTTTTCTCTAGCATTTAATTGCTCCAACGCTTTTTTTAATAACTTCTTATCGACTGTTGATTCTAAATCCCTTGTGATAATATCTTCATCTGTACCTAAGACATCAGACAGCAATAATTCGTTTCCATCCCAATCAATATTTAATGGCTCATCGAAGGATACTTCACTTCGAATTTTATTATTTCTTCTTAAATACATTAAAATTTCATTTTCAATACAGCGAGATGCATAGGTGGCTAGTTTTATTTTTTTCTCAGGATTAAACGTGTTTACAGCTTTAATTAATCCAATGGTACCTATACTGATGAGGTCCTCTATGTTGATCCCCGTATTTTCAAACTTTCTAGCAATATAGACTACAAGACGAAGGTTGCGCTCTATTAGCATGGCTCTGGCTGCTTTATCACCTTTTGGAAGTCGTATTAATAGTTCTTGTTCTTCTTCTTTAGATAAGGGAGGAGGAAGTGCCTCATTTCCACCTATATAGTAAATTTCATCTGTTTTCCAACCTAATTTAATTAAAAGCTTATACCACCACAATTGAAATTTTAGTCGCCATTTTCTCATACAATTCCTCCTCCTGAATAATATGTAGTGCTATGCAGAATGAACTGCAAGGGATTTAAGTAGATGGGGATGCATTAAACAGTGATAACTTCCATCAGGGGACAACTCACCAAATTGTAAACCTACTAAAGCTCTAGTAATCGTTAATTGCTGCTCTTGAACAGTTACTTGAATCCAATCTGGTTTCAGTACTAAAAGAAAATTCCCCGCTCCGCCTACACCCTGATAAGGAACAATTCTGAACTTATCCAACCATTTATCCGGCAAACGTTCTAGACTCATATTCTCTTGTACATCTTGAAGAATCACCCATTCTTCTTCACTAAACCATTTTTTCATAAATATTTCATCACATATAACTACTGGTTGTTTTGTTACGGGATCTACGAGTTGGTTACCACTATCAATAAGAGCACTTGAGTTATTAATTTGATTTTGCATACATATAGTAATGTGGACCATCTCATCGTACTTCATTTGCTGTATTACAAGGTTGTCCAATCTCTGTTTCGTAAACCACCAAATTAGAGGAAAGCCTATCACTACAAACAACCAACTTATGCTATCACCAAAACCTGATTGATAGGTTACCACCATACCGTTTGATACATGAATCTGTTCTTGTAACAAATAATAGATACCAAATAACCCTCCTCCCATCGCAAATGAAGTAAAGTAAAATAACAATAATTGCCTTGTGTATAATCGAATATTTTTAAACCCAAAGGCAGTAAAGACGATAATAAGGGAGAAGATTCCTTTTCCAATAGGTGTAGTCCACAAAGATGTAGGATAGAAAAGGTTTAACGGAACTAATAGGGAGGCTACTATTGCTCCTAAAATCAATCGAGCTCGATGATTTGATGCTTTGGCAAAACTATGAGTTAACATTAAAATCATCCAGTCTAGAAAAAAGTTCAACAACCAAACAGCATCCAGATAAATGGTCACATTTTCATTCCCTTCTATCCTGAAAACTTCCTCTGTTGAAAGTTAGTATAACGGAGATAGAAAAAGAAGTCTGTCATATTATGTTTAGTGGAACGAACTTATTTTTATAGATAAAGGCAGGTTTTGTCGGAGGGTTTTTTTTGGAGACTAAAAGATGGAGAGCTATATCAATCTGATGTTGCCTTATCGTAAGGAGGAGAAAATTTGCTAGGTGCTGGATGTGTCGTATGTAATGTATAAAGTTGAACCCAAACAATATTATAACTTCCTAACCAACATACCGAGTGGTCAACCTTTGCACAAACAGAGGCCTAGTTGCGCTTATACTTTTTTGAAAGTACAAAAAAAGAGTCTCTGATTAATTATCAGAGACTCTTTCTTTATCTTATCTTCTACGATTTCTGTTACGAAGGAATGTTGGTATATCCAGTGTTTCCTCTTCTTGTTGAGACGGCTTAGAAGAAGGCATCTCTCTTCTTGGCTGTTGTTGTTGTTGCTGATGTTGCTGTTGATGTTGAGGCTCAGGACGCTTCTTTTCTTGTGCTTGTTGTGTATTCACAGTAGGTCTACCTTGAGACTTATCGCCTTGAAGCTGAGACTCATCAAAACCTGTTGCAATTACTGTTACAACAATTTCATCTTTTAAGTTCTCATTAATTACGGAACCAAAGATTACGTTAACTTCTTGATCGGCAGCTGAGGTAACAATATCAGCAGCTTCTTGTACTTCATATAAACTTAAGTTAGATCCGCCTGTGATGTTCATTAGAACACCATGAGCCCCATCTATAGATGTTTCGAGTAATGGAGACGATATAGCCTTTTTAGCAGCTTCTCCTGCTCGACTTTCCCCAGTAGCAATACCAATACCCATTAATGCAGACCCTTTATCTGCCATGATTGTTTTCACGTCAGCAAAGTCCACGTTGATTAGTCCAGGTACTGCAATTAAATCTGAGATACCTTGTACACCTTGACGAAGTACATTATCAGCTTCACGGAATGCTTCAAGCATTGGTGTGTTTTTATCAACAATTTCAAGAAGGCGATCGTTAGGTATTACAATTAACGTATCGACATTACTTTTTAAAGCGTCAATACCGCCACCTGCTTGTGAAGAGCGCTTACGACCTTCAAAGGTAAACGGACGGGTTACAACACCAACGGTTAAGGCACCAACTTCTTTCGCTACTTGTGCAATAACTGGGGCTGCACCAGTACCAGTACCTCCACCCATTCCAGCTGTGACGAAGACCATATCTGCACCTTGTAATGCTTCCTCTAGTTGCTCTTTACTTTCTTCTGCTGCTTTACGTCCAACCTCTGGGTTAGCTCCAGCACCTAATCCTCTTGTTAGCTTCGCACCTATCTGCATTTTCACTTCTGCTTTTGATAGATTTAAGGCTTGAGCATCCGTGTTAACTGCGATAAATTCTACACCTTGTACACCGTGCTCTATCATGCGGTTAACAGCGTTACTTCCACCGCCACCACATCCGATGACCTTTATGGTTGCTAATTGATCCATATTTGTATCAAACTCTAACATTTTCCGTTCCTCCCACTTTGCAAGATTCCAAGTTTCTTTGTCTAGTTTTATATTCGAACATAGGAGCGCTAGATTTTAATCAAAGAAATACTTGATTAAATTAGCCAATCCTGATTCTTTCTCTTTCTTAGGTTTTTCCTCTTGATTTGATTGGGTTGATTGATTTGATTGCTTCCTTTGTTTCTTTTGCTTCGGTTCTTGTTCTTGTATTGTAACTGAAGGGAATAATTCTTTACCTTGTATCTTTGCATTGTGATATGAAAACTGCAAGATACCTACCCCTGCTGTATATTGAGGTTCTCGAACACCTATATAATCTGGAATTGCGATTCTAACATTTGCCTGATAGACATCTTGAGCTAAGTCAAGACACCCCGGCATGCTCATCACACCACCAGTAAGTACGTATCCTCCAGGCAATCCTTTATATCCCATTCTACGGATTTCCTGTTCTACATAAGCGTATATTTCCTCTAATCTTGCTTCAATCATATCAGAAATTTGAAGTTGATTAAATGATTGTTTCCTATCGCTACCAATAATCGAGACTTCAAAAGTTTCCTCTTCTTGAGCATCATCAAAGAAAGCATGCCCATAATTTTTCTTAATCTCTTCTGCCTCTTCAGTAGAAGTTCTCAAACCAATAGATAGGTCCTTAGTAAGATTATCTCCACCTAGTGGCACTACACTTGTCCCCTGAAGATACCCTTGTTCAAAAACCGAGACAGTTGTACATCCTCCCCCGATATCAATGAGGGCGACACCTAGATTTCTTTCATCCTTTGATAAAGCCACAGAACCTGAGGCTAAAGGCTGTAAGCAAACATCTAGAACCTCTAAATTCGCTCGTTCTACACACTTTAATGCATTATGTAAAACGGTTTTTGAACATGTAATAATGGTCCCTTCCATCTCCAAGCGAACTCCTATCATGCCGCGTGGATCATTAATTTCATCTAGTCCATCCACTATGAACTGAGAAGGGATTACATCAATAATTTCTCTTTCAGGAGGAATCGACATAACTTGAGCAGCATCGATTACTCTATTTATATCCTCTTCACCTATCTCACGATTTTCGCTTTGTACGGCAACAACTCCGTGACATGGCTGTAGTTGTACATGGTTTCCATTGACTCCAACGACAACTTTATTAATTTGCATACCTACCATACGCTCTGCTTGTTCTACTGCGTTACGGATAGAGTTTACCGTTTGGTCAATATCTACAATTGCACCCTTTTTCATCCCATTAGAGGCAGCTGTACCAACCCCAATTATATTTAAAGAGTCGTTCATGACCTCTCCAATAATTACTTTTATTTTTGATGTACCTATATCTAGGCTTACCAATATATCATTGTTGTTCAATCCAAGGCACCTCCTAAACTAAGACCACTAAAAGTTCACATGATACCGATACTATACCATGTTACTTTTTAGTTTTCGACTAGTATTTTCATAATGAGTCTTTCATTCATATAATTTAATTTTTAAATTGTACATTTTGTGAAAATAGAGACTTTTGCCTCAGAAATCATATTTGTTTCTGTCTGTTCATTTTGTTATTCAACAAAATTATTATGATTCCCTTTTATTTTCTTTGATTTTTTTCTTTATTCTTCTTTATTCTACCCCGGTCAATTAGATACCTGCGTATAAGTGCTATATTTTGAAACAATCTCACTCCAAAAGCAAATACAGCAGCTAAATATAGGTCGATTCCAAGTTGCACACCTAAGAAAGCAAGAAACGCAGCTAATGTTACGTTAAAGAAAAAGCCTGTTACAAAAACTTTTTGATCAAACTTTTCTTCTAAATGAGCTCTTAAACCACCTAAAAGTGTATCAAAAGCTGCTAACACCGCAATAGATAAGTAATTCGCATATTCTTCTGGCACTCGAATATCTGTTAACAATCCTAGCAATACACCAACTATTAAAAAGAGTACCGGTAACCACATTATGATTCACCTGTTTCTGTATTCTCATCTACCTTCAAATGATTAAGTCGTGGCATTTGTTCATATTTAGGTAGAGTCATGTTCTCCTCCACCGTAATAGATAGTTCCAGATTTTCTATGGCAAACTCATCCTTAGACTGACTTACTTGCATATAATCAAGTAAACGTTTAGGACTTTGGGTTAAAACTTTAATGTCAACTGGTAACGGAGGGATTGGGTGATTGTTTATATACGTATATCCATTCACATCTCGAATTGGTGAAATGTTCGTAATTCTCTCGTTTCCAATCGCTATATCTGTAGCTCCGTATGTATTCAGTTCATTAATTAGCCTTTGTAGTAAAGCAGGTGAAATCGTAGGATAGCTTTGTGATGAATCTAGATCCTGAAAGATTGGTTTGACTTTAATGTTTATGCCATTACCTTCCACTTCAGTCAATCCTGCCTTTTTCCTTAATTCAACGATAGATTGCTTTAAGGTAGCTACCTTTTCTGATTGGGATTGACCTTCATACTGTTGAATCATTTCATCTAACTCGGTAATACGGCTGTATAATTGTTGCTGTATTTTTTGTTGTTCTTGTAACTCGGTACGAATCTCCCAAAGGTCTCTGGTGTCACGTTCCTCAGGTTTTTGGTTACTTTGAAATTGGATAGCGATCATAAAACCTACTAAGGCAAATATGAAGGAAAAAATGATTTTACTACGTAGCTTCATGTACTTCACCTTTCCCCTGTAACCTTTGCGCCCATTGAGATATTGGCTTGTTTTTCAAGCAATACTTCAATGTTGTCATTCACAAGCTGATCTACAACACCATGTTTCAATTCCAAACTAGGCATCATCACATCTTGATCACCTATGGCCGTAATCACAAAAGGTGCTGGATGTTGTACACCATCTACTGTAACAACAGGTCCGGTACATGCAATATAACTATTACGATATAAACGTTGACCATTTATCGCTATAGCATTAGCCCCTGATGATAGTAATTCGTTAATTACCTTGTGAATGTGACTTTCGTGAACAATATATTGATTAACATTTTCTTCAGAAGGAATGTAATCTGAATCTTTTAAGGTAACTTTTACTCCTTGTCCCTGAACTGGTATTTCACCTGTTAATTTTTGAAGCTGTTTTTTGTCCTCAACGAAATTTCCTACTTTTTGTTCCTGTGTAGCTAAATTATCTTCTAACGACTGAATTTTGTCCTTTTTATCTTCTACTTCATTTCGCAGATCTTTATTTTGCTTTTCAATATTAATTAGCTGCTGCCTATAATAGTAGTCTTTTTCTAATTGTTGATCGCTTAATTGAACTACTTGTGGATCTTTTTTGGTTTGCTGATAACTAAAAGCTACTAAAAAACCAGATAATAAGAGAACAAAGGAGAAAATGACCTGTTTACCCGTCGCTTTCATTTTCGTTCTCTCCTTTTTCTTCTTCAGTAGAATAAGCTTCAAAATAAGCTCCAACATCAATGTGAATAATCCCTTTTTGAGATGGATCAAGCTGCGATACAATCGATGGATATGTGCGCATCTTCTGAGAGAAATTCCGAATAGACGCATCAACTTCATAGCCATCATTCATATACAAATAAATTTTATATGGGTTTTGATCAGTAGGTGACCAATGAATTTCAGAAATTAATTGTGTGATGCTCTCTGGAAGTTGCTTAAGCTCTTGGGTCATTTCTTCTAAGTATTTTTGACCATCCCACCCGACCAAAATCGGAGCATCTCCAGTAGGTGATTTCAATTTATATGAGGTTAACCTATTACCGGTAGCCAAGATAGGATAATAGCTTCCGTCGTTCTGAACATAGCCTACTCGCTCCACTTCGTTAATATTAATGGAAACTGTCGTGGGAAATTGCTTGTCTATTTTAGCGGATTGAATTTCTTCATGCTGCTCTAGTTTCTTTGCTATAGTCTCTCCATTTACTTTCCAGAAATTATCCTCTGTCGTTATGCCGCTTATTGTTAGAATATCTTGTTTATCGACATGCTCATTTCCAATAACTTCAATTGTTTGGACATGGCTTAAAGAGGATTGCAGGTAAAGAATCACGGCGATTAGCAAAAAGAATAAAGACAAATACAATATCAAGCGACGATTGGCTTTCTTCTTACGAGCCTCTTTTAGCTTGGGTATTCGATCTTCAATCGAAACAATTTTCTTTTCTGCCATGGAATGTTCCCCTACCCATTCAATTTTTACATAAGGAAACGGCATACTAGATGCCGTTCTAATGCATAACTGAATTATATCATATATGTTTGGAAAATTCGTTATCTTTCCATACTAATTCGCCACAATTTCGGCTTTTCATACGATAGTTGCAAGCAATAGCACCTGAACTAGGTCACAGTACTTTCAACACTTTTCCATAATGATGATTAAATGAAAGATATTTGTTTTAATATCGCACACATATATACCATTTAGAGTTGAACCAACCTAAGCCTTAATCATTTAGGGTACCTCAATATATAAGGCTATATAGAACCTACTTCTACATATGTAAGTACACTTCTAATATCTACGAGCATTTCAATAACAGGCTTAAAACCATTACCCTATCCCGTTTTGATTAAAACACATATTAACAAAAACCTTTTTGCTTTATTAAGATAACACTAACCAAACCAAAAACCTAATACAATTTTATCATTAACTATATTTTTCTGTGATTACGATATTTAAATCACTCTCTTTTATACCCATGAAAATATAGGTTATATTGTACAATAATGTTATCAAAGGTAAAAAAAGGAGTGTACTTATTTCTATAATGCTTCGATTCTTCCATGCATTTTAGGTTAGGATACTAACAAAAACCCCCTCTATCCGGGAACAGAGGGGATTATCATTATAACCTAGCATATTTACTTATATTTAATAATATACCAACCGAGCATAGAGTAAGTGTTAAAGATGACCCCCCATAGCTCAAGAATGGTAAGGTGATACCTGTAACAGGCATAAGCCCAGTCACAACACTAATATTGATCATGACTTGTATCGAAATCATCCCGACGATACCTAAAGCCAATAAGCTCCCAAACATATCTGGAGCTCCAAGCGCAACTCGCACTCCCCGCCACAATAATAGGAAAAATAATAAAATAACAAAGGTGCCCCCAATAAAGCCAAGCTCTTCAGCTAATATTGCAAAGATAAAATCCGTTTGTGGCTCAGGTAGATAAAAGAATTTTTGAAGGCTTTGTCCTAGCCCAAGTCCCATTAGTCCACCTGGTCCTATTGCATATAGGGATTGAATGATTTGAAAGCCTGCCCCTAAGGGGTCTTCCCAGGGATTTAAAAAAGCTGTAATACGGGCTATTCGATAAGGTGCAGAGGCTATTAAAGCCACAAAACCAACAACCCCAAGTAAAGCTAGTCCTGCAAAATGAGCAATTCTAGCTCCAGAAACGAAGATCATTAACATACAAGTACCAACAAGCACTACTCCTGTGCCTAAATCTGGTTGTAACATAATAATACCAAAAGCTAAAAACACAAGGGATAAAGATGGAATAAACCCTTTACTAAAGGATGTGATTTTCTTTTGGTTCTCTGCTAAATACTTAGCTAAAAAAATGATTAGTCCAAGTTTCATAAATTCAGAGGGTTGAATGCTAAAAGCACCAACACCAATCCAACTTTGCGCTCCCCCCCTTACCATCCCTACACCTGGAATAAGTACAGCAATTAAAAGGACGAAGCAAACCAAGAGCATTCCCTGTGATATATTTCTCCAAGTTAAATAAGGAATGTTCATAATGCCGAACATTGCTACAATCCCAACCGTTGCAAACAATAACTGACGCTTTGCAAAGAAGAATGAATCATCAAATTTATAATCCGCCCATATTGCTGAAGCACTATAGACCATCACTACTCCTACTAGAAGAAGAGAAAAAATAATGACCATTAACAATAAATCCGGTGCATCTTTTGCCTGATAATTTGATCGATTACGAAACATAAAGAACCCCCTTGATCCAAACATTAGATCAGGGGGCTCAAGAATGATGTGAATGTAAACAAGCCCCCTACTTTAATGTATGCACCGCATCCATAAACATGTCCCCTCTCTCTTCAAATGTGCGATATTGATCCCAACTTGCACATGCTGGTGAAAGAAGTATGACATCTCCTGCTTCAGAGATACGATAGGCTTTTTCGGCCGCTTGTTTAACATTATCGACCACATCATATGTCTCTATTCCATTTTCTATTGCTAACTGTTTAAATTTTGGTGCAGTTTCACCAAATAGTATCATTGCCTTCACATTTTTCAGATAAGGTCCTAAATCATCTAAAGCATTCCCTCTGTCTAGTCCACCTGCTAACAATATTGTCGGTTGTTCAAATGCTTCGAGTGCATTTTTAGTAGCTAGCATATTGGTTGCTTTTGAATCATTATAAAAATTTCTACCTTGAACCTCTTTGACAAATTGCATACGATGCTCTACACCAGAGAAGGTTCTCAACACTTGTTGTATACCTTTATTTGTCACACCACTTAATTTAGCAGCCCCAACTGCAGCCATTATATTTTCTAAATTATGTTTGCCAGCAAGCATAATATCTTTAAGAGCTATTACACACTCATCTTGATAATAAAGAAATTCTTCATCACACCATATACCTAATGGTTGTTTATTTTCTAAAGAGAAAGGAACCCTTTGACTATTTGCAGAAGCTACAAGCTCTCGTACGATTTCTTGGTCTGCATTGTAGACCAAGAAATCATTTGCTTGTTGATGCGCAAATAGCTGGGATTTAGACCAGGCATAATGCTCCATTGTTTTATGATAATCCAAATGAGCTTCATATAAGTTCAGAAAGACTGCAATATGTGGCTTAAATGTTTCCGTTCCTATTAATTGGAATGAGGAGAGTTCTACTACCATTGTTTCTTTTTCTGAAGTGGTTTGAGCAACTTCACAAGCTACTTCACCAATGTTTCCTGCCAGTTTTGTCCCCTTATCATTGGCTTTTAGCATCTCGTACACAAGTGTTGTTGTAGTAGTTTTACCGTTGGAACCTGTTATTCCAATCATATTGTCACCATTCAGCCTATAGGCTAGCTCCACCTCGGTAACAACAGGTAACTCTCTTCTCATTGCTTCATCGACAATGGGATTTGTATACGGTATCCCTGGGTTTTTGACCACATAATCTATACCATCTAAAACAGACATTGGATGACTCCCAGTAATAACGTCAATCCCTAAATCCCCTAGTGTTCTAGCTTGCGGGTTTTCCTCATAAGGCTTTTGATCATTAACACGAACTTGAACGCCACTGTGATGCAAAAGCTTTGCAGCTGCTTCCCCAGATTTCGCCAAACCCAAAACTAGGACATGTTTATACGGAAAATCTATCAATTGTCTCAACTAATCCACACCTCTATGAAAATACCCAGGCCAGCAAAGAGGAATGCTACTAACCAAAATGTAGTAACCACTCGCCACTCAGACCAACCCATCAATTCATAATGGTGATGGAGTGGAGACATTTTAAACACTCGTTTTCCTGTAGTTTTATATGCAATAACCTGAATAATAACAGAAAGCGTCTCAAGAACAAATACACCGCCAATAATAACAAGTATAATTTCCAGTTTAGTTAAAATTGCTATCGCTGCGATTGCACCACCAAGAGCTAATGAACCTGTATCACCCATGAATACTTTAGCAGGGTGAGCGTTAAATACTAAGAAACCTAATAAGGCACCAACAATTGCTAAAGAAAACACACCTATTTCAAATTGAGGTTGACCGTGCCAAGCAAGAATACCAAATGCTCCAAATGCTATCGCTGCTGTTCCGGCTAAGAGACCATCAAGTCCATCTGTTAAGTTCACCGCATTAGAAGATCCTACAAGCATAACTAAAATTAGAAGAGCATAACCCCAACCTAATTGAAGCTGTTGATTTACTAATGGAATCTCTATATAAGTAGGAAAACCATTACGATTAATAATAAAATAAAATACTGCTGCAATGATAATTTGGCCAATCATTTTTTGTTTGGATGTTAAGCCAAGATTTCGTTTCATCGCTATTTTTATAAAGTCATCCAAGAAACCTAATAAACCGTACCCAATCATAACAAATAATAATAGGAATACTTCTACACTCATAGGATTAGGATTGAATTTAGAAGTCATAATCAGTGTTGTAATACTGACAGATACTAATATCATCATACCACCCATTGTGGGTGTACCTTGTTTCTTCATATGTGACTTCGGACCTTCATCTCGAATCGATTGACCAAATTTTAATCTTCTTAAAAATGGGATGAAAATTGGTGAGATGAGGACGGTAATTAAAAATGCGATTGCCATGGTGATTAATAAAACTGTTGTGTTCATTGTCTTCCTCCTTTAATAGCTTTCAACCGTCCGCAATGGTTATTCTTTATCTGATAGATGTTCAAGTAATGATTCAAAAGCCATCAATCTAGATGCTTTAAGTAAGATTACCGTTTCGTCACTTAAAGTGGACTGTAAAATTTCAACTGCTTCTTCCTTTGTTTGAAAAGAATGTGTTTCAATTGGCAACTCTTTTTTCTTCATTTCCTCTACGATAAAAGGTGCTTCTTCTCCAATAGCTATCACCATATCAATTGGCTCAGAAATCGCGTCAGCTATGGAACGATGCAACATTTCACTAAGTGCTCCTAATTCAAATATATCGCCTAAAACTAAAATCTTTCTAGAAAAATTCGGTAATTCTTTCACAACATCAATCGAAGCCTTCATAGATGTAGGCGAAGCGTTATAAGCATCATTTAAGATAGTTGCTCCTTTTTTCCCTAAAACTCGTTCTAGCCTCATTCCAGTAAGTTCTATGGCAGATAGACCCTCTTGAATGAGTTCTTGCTTCATATTTAATAATTCTCCAATAATAATAGCAAAGCTGGCATTTTTTACATTGTGCTTACCTGGAACTTGAATAGAATAATCTGCCTCTTCATTTATGGTAAAACGAGTACCTGCATCATCCATTTCACAATCAGAAAGTACATATTTATTTTTTTCATCAAAGCCACATGAAAGAACGCCTTCTCTTGTATGAAGAGGTGCTAATAAGGGTTCATCACCATCTATGAGTACTTTACCATTTGATTTTAGACCAGCTAGAATTTCGGTTTTTGCTTGAGCAATGCCTTCCCTCGAACCTAAGTTCTCAATATGCGATTCACCGATGTTTGTAATTACTGCAAAATCTGGCTCAGAAATGAAGGAAAGACGCTCTATTTCACCAAAGTGATTCATACCCATTTCCAAGACGAGTACTTCAGTTCCCTGTTCCATGGATAAAATAGTTAATGGCAATCCAATATGATTATTGAAATTCCCATTTGTTTTATGAGTATTATAGTTTTGGGATAGTACTGAGGCAATAAAATCTTTTGTTGTAGTCTTACCATTTGAGCCAGTAACACCAATAACCTTAGGATTGATTTCCGTTCTATACGTGTGTGCTAATTGTTGCAGGGCAATTAGGGTATCATCCACTAAAAAAAGTGGGAATTCAGTGGGAACAAACTCTGGAATTGGTTTTTCTTTATTCCAGAATGCTGCCACGGCACCATTATTAATCGCAGACTTTAAAAAAGAATGTCCGTCAAATGTTTCTCCCTCTAACGGTACAAATAAACCTCTATCTGTTTTTTCCCTTGTATCTGTATAGATATGATGGATTGGAATCTCTGTATTAGCTACTCCTCTGTAATCTGCGAAGTAATCTGTCATCCATTTTGTAGTAAACTTCATAGATATGATCTCCTTTTATTGGTTGTGTCCCAATATACTTTCTCTCGCTACTTCACGATCATCGAAATGAATCGTATGACCATTTACTTCTTGATACGTCTCATGCCCTTTTCCTGCTATCACCACAACATCAGACGTTTGTGCCTGCTCTATAGCACGTTGAATCGCTTCTTTTCGATCCTTTATAACGACATAAGAGCCCGTTTCTACTCCGGTTTCCATATCTGCGATAATACTTGCAGGGTCCTCACTTCTAGGGTTATCAGATGTGAAAATAGCCTGATCAGCATATTTCACAGCAACTTGAGCCATTAAAGGTCTTTTCTTCTTATCTCGATCTCCACCGCACCCTACAACAACGAAAATGCGTCTTGATGCAAAGCTCTTGACAGTTTGAAGTACATTCTCCAAAGAATCAGGTGTATGAGCATAATCGACTATTACACCGAAGTCTTGACCACTCAAGACAGGCTCAAAACGACCACTTACTCCTTTTGTATTTTCAAAAGCTTGTTTTATCGTTTGCAAGGAAACACCAGAAACCCAAGCCGCACTTGCTGCAGCAAGCATGTTATAAACGCTAAATCGCCCTATCAATGAGCTCTTCATTTCTATTTCATCGTCTGGTGTTTTTAAAATGAACTCTGTTCCTTGTGCTGATAAATGTAATTGCTTAGCAGTGATATCTGCCTCACTATCAATTCCATATGTAATAACTTCTTGTGCAGTACTCTTCATTAAAGAAGCATAATGAGGGTCATCTTGATTTAGGACCGCATATTTAGGATTAGATTCATAAGCATTGCCCAATTGAGAGAATAAAAGTGATTTAGCTCGTAAGTAGTCATCCATATCCTTATGAAAATCTAAGTGATCTTGTGAGAGATTTGTAAACACAGCTACATCAAAATCACAGCCATGAACCCGTCCAAGATCCAGTGCATGAGAAGAGACTTCCATAACAGCTGTGTCCACTTTTTGATCAACCATTTTAGCGAAATTTTTTTGTAAAAACAACGCATCAGGTGTAGTGTTTTTCACCTCATATTCCTCTTCTCCGATTTTCATTTGAATCGTTCCAACTAAGCCAGTTTGTTGTTGACTTGTTTGAAAAATGGATTCTATTAAATAAGAAATTGTTGTCTTTCCATTTGTCCCTGTAACCCCTATTAAGCGAAATTGTTGGGTTGGGTGATTGTAATAATAATTAGCCAACTTAGACATAGCACGCTGACTATCATTTACGATGATTACAGGTATAGAAACAGGAAGAGGGCGTTCTGCCACAATGGCATTAGCCCCTTTTTCTTCAGCTTGTTTAGCAAAATCATGACCATCCACTGTGTATCCATTAATACAAATGAATACATTTCCAGATTGGACAGCACGTGAATCCATTTCTAAGCCTGTCACATCTATATGTTCAATTGATTTCGTTGTTTGATAAACACGAAGAGTCTTGATTAAGTTTGTTAGCTTCATTGTGACGACTCCTTACTTTTGGTATATGTGCCGCTATAATTATAGCAAAGACAAAGCAAATCTGCGATTATTGCTTTAATGAGAATGGGATTTTTTTGTTTCTTCTTTAGGTTCTTCCTCCGTTAAAAATAACCTAACCTTAGCTCCTTGCTCCACTTTCACACCAGCTTCTGGTGCTTGGTCTACAATATAGTTACCTGTTCCACTTGTCTCAATGGATAGATTCACCATATATTGGGTCAATTCCTTCTTTTCTAAACCAATTAAATCCGGAACCTCCACTAGCGGTTGGTCTGGCCATTGTACTTCTTTTTCTATTCCATCTTTTTGCTTTTCTACACCTACCGCACGCAGGCTATCCTCCATGATATTACCAACAATCGGCGCTGCAACCACTCCGCCGAATTGAACTGTATTTTTAGGGTTATCAATGGCTAAATAAACAACAATTTCAGGGTCATTAGCTGGAGCAAAACCAATGAATGATACAATGTGGTTATTGCTCATATATCTACCATCTTCCCCTACTTTTTGAGCAGTTCCTGTCTTACCTCCAACACGATACCCTTCAACATAAGCTCCACGCCCTGTTCCTTGAGCAACAACACTTTCAAGAGCTTCACGTATCTCTGCACTGGTTTCTTCAGAAATGACTTGTTTCTTCAAAGTAGGTTCTGATTGCTCTACAATGTCACCAGTTGCTGGATTGACCCATTCCTTCGCGATATATGGTTGATAAAGTTTCCCTCCATTAACAGCTGCTGCGACAGCCGCAACTTGCTGAATAGGCGTTACAGATACCCCTTGACCAAAAGCCGTTGTTGCCAGTTCAACCGGACCAACACGATTCTCTTTGAAGAGAATCCCCGTTCCTTCTCCTTGAAGGTCAATGCCAGTTTTTTTGCCAAATCCAAAATCCTTTATATATGAAAACAATTTTTCTTTGCCTAATTTCTCACCTAACGTAACGAAACCAGGGTTACAGGAGTTTTGAACAACTTCTAAATAGGATTGACTTCCATGTCCACCACGTTTCCAACAGTGAAGCGTGGCTCCATCTACTTTAATAGCTCCACTATCATGAAAATGGTCATCCTCTAGATCTACTAAACCTTCTTCTAGAGCACTAGCCAGGGTAATTATTTTAAATGTAGATCCTGGCTCATATGTACTCCATACAGGTAAGTTCCGATTATAAACTTCTTGTTTCACATTTTGATAGTTCTCTGGATCAAAGCTTGGTCGACTAGACATGGCTAAGATTTCGCCACTATCAGGATCTAATGCAATTGCAACTGCGCCATCTGGATTATATTTTGCTTCAGCGTTATCCAATTCTCGCTCTATGATCGTTTGAACTCGATCATCAATTGTCAACTTTAGATTGTACCCATCTTCAGGTGATTCGTAAACATCGGCAATTTTTGGCATGCGACGTCCTTTTGCATCAGAAAAAAACGATAAGTGACCCTTTTCTCCGCTTAATTGCTCATCATAGTATAACTCAAGTCCCATTAATCCTTGGTTATCAATTCCACTGAAGCCTAAAACATGTGATAAGTATTCCCCTTTAGGATAGTGACGTTTAGAGTCCTCTGCTATATAAACGCCTTCAAGATTTAACTGACGTACTTCATCTGCAACTTCTTCCGTTATCTTTCTGCCCTCAGGATGAATACGTTCAATTGAAATTTGTTTTGTGACATGGTTCAATGCTTTTTCATAATCCATATCTAGCACTTCAGATAACTTTTGGGCTGTTTCTTCTGGATTGCTTATTTGACGTGGTACAACCATTACTGTTGGAGCAGAAACATTCTCAGCTAGTACAACTCCATTGCGATCCAAAATATCTCCTCTTTCGGGTTCAAAGGGAATATCACGACTCCAAGAATTTTTAGCCTTCTCCATTAATTGATCACCAATAATAAACTGTACATATCCTAATCGGATATCAATCACAGCAAAAACAACAATGGCCAAAAGAAAAACAGTGACCAATCGTTTTCGTAACGTAACATTGGATACTCGTTTCATGGTACATCTCCTTTTTGTCCATGCTATGCTTGTATCCATTTTATGTAACGTTAGAAATGATTAGAACACTGTCTCTTTATTGCTCCTCTTCTCTTGAGTCCGAGTTTGATTGTTGCATAGATCGCTCGTTTTGATTTTCAGACGAATCAGCCTCTGAGCTATCCTGGTTTGGTGGTTTAAGTTCCACAACAAGGTAGCTACCTTTACTAATAGAGGAACCTTCTTGAACACTCTGTTTATAAACGTATCCATTACCGATGTTTTCCATTTTAAGTTCCAGAATAGACCCTAATTTTAATGCATCTCTCATCGACCACCCTGTCATATCAGGCATTTCAACGGTACCATTTGTTAATAAGAATACTCTTTCATTCTTTAAGATGCTTGAGTCAGACTTAGGCAGCATCTTTTGCACCTTGTCGCCATTTCCGAGAACGATAGGGTGAGCACCTTGCTCTTTTAATTCAGAAGCCGCTTTTGAGGCAGACTTTTCAACATAATCTTTTAGTTTATTTGCTTCTACGTTTGTAGTATCTTGGTTTTTATCAGGCTGAATGTTTAAATAACGCAAACTATTTTCCATTACTGTATTAAAAATATCAGAGACTGGATCTGTACCTAATTCAGACGGTTCTAAATTCGGTTGTTTCACACTGACATACATCATCAATTCCGGGTCTTCTTTCGGAGCCATGCCTAGAAATGAAAAGATATAGTTTTCTCTACCTATCATGTAGCCACCAGAATCAGCATCCGGAATTTGTGCTGTACCTGTCTTCCCAGCTACAGAATACCCATTTAATTGATAGGCTTTACCAGTTCCATGCTCCCCGGTAACCACTTCTCCTAATAATCCCCTAACTGATTTTGCTGTAGCAGCATCAATAGGTTCCCCTTTCATCTCAGGCTCTGTTTTTTGCAGAACCTTACCAGAAGAAGGATCGGTTACTTCTGATATCACGTAAGGCTTCATCATCTTTCCTTCATTTGCGATAGAGGTGGCAGCCATCATTTGTTGTATAGGTGTTACCGTTGATCCTTGACCGAAAGCAGTAGTGATTTTTTCAATAGGGTAATTGTAAAGGAGTCGCCCAGATTCTTCACCTGGCAAATCTATGCCTGTCTTTTCAGTAAGGCCAAAATCCTTGTAGTATTCTGCAAACCTTTCAGGTCCGAGTTTCTCCCACAGAAGCTTAGCTGCTGCGACATTAGAAGAACGTTGTATTCCTTCATCATATGTGATGGGTCCCCAACCATCCCGATTGTGGTCATAGATGGCTCGGTTTTTATCATCCACTTGATAGGAACCAGATTGATAGACTTCATCTCCATCATATACTCCTGCATCCATCGCAGCAGCTAATGTGAAAATCTTCATTGTTGAGCCTGGCTCATACGGATAGGCAATAACGTCGTTATACCAATTATCGATCCCTTTCCGACTGTTTGGATTAAAACTAGGTCGGTTACTTAGTGCTAACACTTCACCTGTTTTCGGATCCATCACAACTGCCATCATTTGAGATGGGGAATAGTTTTCATCAACTTGATTCATGGCATCTTCTAGAAACGTTTGAATCTTTTGATCGAGTGTTAATTTAACCGTAGCACCATCCTGAGGTTTTTTTATAACTTCTTCAGGGTTTAAGAGCTTCATATTGTATTTATCACGTTGATAAGAAATACCACCGTCTTCTTCTTGCAGCTGGTTTTCCATTTGCTTTTCAATACCCATTATCCCTTCGATTGTTTCAGAGTTCTCCTTATTTTGAGCAAAACCTAATACATGTGAAGCAAAGGTTCCGTTTGGGTAATAGCGCTTAGCTTGTTCAGTGAATTGAATTCCTGGCAAGTCCATCTTTTTAATTTTTTCTTTTTTGTCTTGAGAAAGATAGCGCCCTTTTGCTCCAAACTCAACTTGAAAGCGGTCTTTACTCTTCCCATTCTTAATCTGACTTATGATTTCTTGCTTTTGCATATCTAGTACCGGAGCTAACTTTTCTGCTGTATTCGCAGCATCTTCCACATGTAAAGGTTCTTCAGAATCCTTTGAGTAAGATTGATCAACAATGGCATAGATGCTATACGTTGGACGATCGTATGCTAGCGTCATTCCATTTCGATCAACAATTTTTCCTCGATCTGCATCAATTGTATAAGAGCTCGTCCGTTTCTTTTCAGCCCATTTTTCTAAGTTAACACCTTCAATTTCACCTGTCGCTTGAATATAGAAAAATCGGCCAAAAAGAACGACAAACAAGATTGTAAATATCATCATAAACAATTTTGCCATTCTATGCGTCGTACGATTCTTCTTCATACGTTTATGCTCCTTGTACTAGTTACCATTCACGGTATTTGCTTGCTTCACTTTAGATTGACGCACTTTCAAACCATTTTGTTTGGCAATCTCTAAAATACGTTCCGGATTACTTAGCTCTTTAATTTCGTACTTTAGGTTTTCGTTCTCAACCTGTTGTTTATCAATTTTATTTTCAAGCTGTTGAAGATCTCTATTCAGTTGGTCTGTTGTAGAAGCGTGCGATACAACAAAAACACTAGCGGCAAGTGCAGCTGCACTAACAAGTGAATATAAGAATTTTTCCCCTGTGGAGACCCATCTCTTTCTATGTACATGGACCTTCACTTGTTCTTGTGTTTGTTTTTGAGTGTTCCGTTCAGGTTGTTCGACATGTAACTTTCTCGCATTTGAACTCATCTCTTTTTCCACCTTTCATCATCTCGAAATGTTTCTTTCCAAGGACGAATTTTTTCTACTACCCTTAGTTTCGCAGAACGTGCTCTACGATTTTGTTCAAGTTCATCCTCACTTGGAACAATGGGTTTTCGGTTCACTAATTCAAATGGAGGTTTCTGTTCTTCTGGTATAACAGGTATTTCTTTTGGAATCGGTGGGTTACTACTCCACTTTTTGAAAGCTTGTTTACAAATACGGTCTTCAAGCGAATGGAATGTAATCACAGCAATACGTCCATTCATGGAGATAACTTGGGCTGCCTGATGGAGGGCATCCTCAAATGCACCCAGTTCATCATTTACAGCAATTCGAATTGCTTGAAAAATACGTTTAGCAGGATGTCCACCCTTTCTTCTAGCAGGGGCTGGAATCGCATCTTTTAATATATCGACTAATTGTGAGGTTGTTTCGATAGGAGCTATTTCCCTTTGTTTCTCTATTGCTCTAGCTATTTGTTTAGAGAATTTCTCTTCTCCATACTTAAAGAAAATACGAACAAGATCATTAAAATCCCACTCATTTACTACCTTATATGCACTCAACGTTTGCTCTCTATCCATTCTCATATCAAGTCGTGCATCTTGATGATAACTAAAGCCTCTTTCATCTTCATCTAGTTGTGGAGAGGAAACACCTAGGTCGAATACTATCCCATCAATTTTATCAAAACCTAATTGACTTAGTTCTGTAGCAAGATCACGAAAATTTGCATGAACAAACGTAATCCGATCTTCATATGCTTGAAGCCTTTCTTTTGCATGGTTCAGTGCTACACGATCTTGATCAAAAGCAATTAATCGTCCGCCTTCTGTCAAATGCTTGGCTATTTCCTCTGAATGACCACCGCCACCTAAAGTACAGTCAACATAAACACCTTTCGGATCTATATCTAGTTGAGTGACGGTTTCATCTTTTAGTACTGTCTTGTGTTCAAACAATGTTTTCACCCTTTACTTGAATCATTCTTCGATGTCTTGTACATAGTATTCGTTCGTTTCTTGTATTGTAATCATTAGAGCGAATTCAATGTCTTATAGTTATATTGATTATTAAATGGTTAAATATCAAAATCCATCATATTCTCGGCGATCTCGGCAAATGAACCCTCGGACTCCTCGAAGTATGTATCCCAATGGCCTTTAGCCCAGAATTCTACTCGATTTGAAACACCGATGACCACACATTCTTTATCTAATTCTGCGTAAGTTCTTAGTGGTGCTGGAAGATTAATTCTCCCCTGTTTATCAACTTCACATTCAACTGCTCCAGAGAAAAAGAATCGCGTGAAGGCTCGGGCATCCTTCTTTGTTAAGGGGAGCTTCTTCAACTTCTCTTCGAGCAACTTCCATTCAGATAGTGGGTACGCAAATAAACAACGATCCAAGCCCCGAGTGATAACAAACGTCTCACCGAGCCCTTCTCGAAATTTAGCCGGAACAATGATGCGGCCCTTCGTGTCTATATTATGTTGGTACTCCCCCATGAACATATAGACCATCCCCACTTTCTGACTCTAGGGTACCACATTCCTCCACTTTCCACCACCTAAACTTTAATATTCTTCCACTACAAAAAAAATCCTGCCTTATTAGGCAGGATCTAAAGATTTTTTTCTCATTGGATTGATTATGGAGTGCATGAGGGTAAAACTCCCCTTCCCAAAACCCTATATTTGAACATATAGTGGCGGGATGTGGGAGGATCGATTGTATTCGGCTTCACTTTTCTCCTATGGTACAAAGTGGGGCCAAAACAGTGTTATTTGGTATTGATGGTATTCAATTTGGAACTTTTTATGCTCGATAGTGTCAGCAGTGCCCACTGAACAATTAAAAAGTGAATAATCATAGCATTTGGGGACTCTCTCCCCTTCCTTAATGCTTAAATTTTAAGCCTATATCTTTGACTTGCTCGTAAGTCACTCCTGCCCAATAGCGAGTAGTGTTCCAGCGCTTTTGTTTATCCATCAAATATTCTTTCATGTGTAGTTATACTACCCTTTTATAAATAAATAACATGATGAGGTTGCTGAAAATCATAAGATAATTCTGTTAGTCGACGTGGTAACTCAGGTCCATATTGATTCACCCAAGGAAGTATATTCCATATTCGTTCTTGCAGACCACCTTCAGGGTGTAATGTTAAATCAATTTCATCAAATACTTGCAATTCGCGAGCATGCTTTTCTTCTAAGGCATGTTCCATTCGTTCTTGCAAAAATTCAACATCTCTAAACAAGTAGAATAAGTTCTTCTCTGCAACCTGTCCAAGATCATCTCGAATTTCATGAGCTTTTTCCTTAAGAGGTCGATGAGCACGTTCTATCGCACGCTTCACTTCATCTGACAATTGTTCAATAGGAGGATAACTTTGCATGGAAATCCATTGATTTTTTTCTTCTGAAACACCGTTATTAATTGCGGAAGAGACATCAATTAAATGACGACTTAACCATTTCTCACTGGTACGATCTAATAGAGATAGTGAGAGTCTAGGTACTACAGGTGGCATTTGAATATCCAATGCTTCAAAGGCAGGCTTCAAAGTTGACCAATAACCAATTTCTCCGGGTCCACCAATAAATGCTAATGTAGGTAGGACTAAATCTTGCATAATGGGCCGGGTCACCACATTATTACTTAACTTTTCAGGATAATGATCAGCCACTTCCATTAATTCGTCTGTTGTTAACCTACATTCCCCTTGCTTGCCTTCCCACGTACCATCTTCTCCACGTACAAGTAATACTCGATTTTGATTGTAGGTATAAAACAAATGACCATCTTGTATATCTGCATCCAAATTAACAGCATAGCCTTGCTGTGCTGTGTAGTGAAGAGCTTGTGTTACTCCTTCACTAATTGCTGGTTGCTGCCGAATCATTTGCTTAAAATAGTTAGATTCTAAACGGCGTAAGGAAGGGTGGTGGGAATCTAATAACACAAGTCCTTCTTGATCGAATAAAGCAAAGATAATTTGCGCAAAGAAATCTATAAATGTCTCGGAAGATTCCAATTTTTGATTAAGCATAGCATACAAATCATTCGTGTAACTAGATTCACCCAATTGACTGAACAATCGATCAAGCCACGTCTGAATAGCTTGCTGATCCATTTCCATATCTGATATGGAACTTTTGTTCAGTTGTTTTTGTAGAATGCGGAACTTCTTCATTCTTGGTGAATAAGGCATATAAATATGATTGATTTCATCATAATCATGATCTTCTCCAGCGATCCAAAACAATGGGATTACCGGTACACCAAGAGATTCTTCTTGGTCCCTAGCCATTACGATAATGGACACTATTTTGTGAATTGTATAAAGAGGACCTGTAAGCAAGCCAGCTTGTTGACCTCCTACGACAACGACGCTATTACTGTCCTTTAAACGCTCTATATTTTGGAGCGTCTGGTTTGATGCTCCCCATTCCTTATTTATCTGATGCAGATGGGTAGACAATTCCTCTCTTTGAAATTCACGTTGATTTAGTTCCTCAAAGCGCTTAGTATATTCATCTTGCCGAAATGGATTATAGTGAAAATTCCTTAAAGCCTCCAAGGATTGATTACGATAGTTTGTCATGAGTGTATTAGATGATGTTACATTTATAGGTTGGATCCACATGGATGACCTTCTCCTTTATACTAAATAATCTGTCTATGTATCCATCTACGTATTGTATCGAAAAGCTCTCAGGATTTCATCCATAAAGACTTACAAAGATAGGAGACGATCGGTTAATCCGTATATCGTCAACCCAATATAAGCAAAACTAAACAATAAAAAACTAAACCTCCAAAAACCTTTCCAAGCACTTTTGAAAACCACCTCCTCTTTATACTTCCATTGTAAGACGACAAACATGCTCAATAATACAATAAGCAGAATAAAGATGTACGAAAACCAGGACTGTTCAAAAATGACAAAGATGGTCGCATTCACTGCAAGGATATAAAAAAAGGTCATAATATTTACTGTTACATGCAAAGATCGCTTTTTATTTTTTAAAATCTTTCTAGCGAAAAAATAGATAACAAAGGTCATTGGGATTGGTAACGTAATGATAGCAGCTAAAATATATGCAACCACTTGCGTCATCGTTCATTTCTCCTTTCTATTTCTTTTTCTTTCGCTAATATACAATAATATATAAAATTTGTGTAAGGCACTGGATGCGTTGCTTTTTGAAGTACATATCCTGATATAGCCTCAATTTCCGTAGTACGTTTCAATTGAATGTCTTTAGCCATTGATGAAATGTTGTTACTCGTTTTCATAGCAATGCTTTGTACTTGCTCCCACATAGCTTGAAAAGGTAGTTCAAGAACTTCACAAGCTTCTAAACAAAGAGATCGGGAAATACTTAGTAGGTATTCATTATGTACTATTTCCCCATTTCGAACGTTAAACAATGCTGTTACTGGGTTAATAGCAGAATTAATGATAAGCTTTCCAGCTAACATCCTGTACCAGTTCTCCTCTAACTCCACTCTAAATGACTCTTTATGATTAATCTCTTTTATGATTTCTATTAGGTTCGCTTTGGAGGCAGTAACCGGTGCAAATCGAACTGTACCCTCACCCGTTAATTCAAAACAGGTATCTGAGTGTTTTAGAACTCCATACTCGACTACACCTGCAACGACAGGCATATTTAGATGTTCAAACCAATTCACATGCCCCATCCCGTTTTGAACAAACATAACTGTGGTTTTTTGAGGTAAATTTTTTATATGAGCAATGATTTCTTCAACCCCATGTTGTTTTGTACAAATGATCAAAACATCAGGAAGTTCTAATTCCGTTATAAGCCTTGTACGCAAAAAAATGGGTTCTTTCCCACCTTTCACAAACAACCCTTCTTCATCCAATTTCATCATTTGCTCTGCACGCCTCACATGAAGCGTTACTTCATGCCCCATCTTAGTTAATTCAAAACTAAAAAAAAGACCAATAGCACCGCCGCCAATTATTCCTATCTTCACTTATTTCACCCTTTATACAAAAAATCCTGCTTTCAGACTATTTTAGCAAAAATTTTTATTATAGTGCCTTCATTACATTAATCAAATGGATTTACAGCACATAAAATGCTTTTCCCTTTTTACATTAAAGGAAATACAGTGTTTTTAACTAACTATTTTTAAATATGCATAGTAACAATTCACACACTATTTATTTCATTCAGAAAATTTTTATATTATAATGACTATAGTAAGAGTATAGGCTAAGGGGGATTTTGTTATGATGATGGAGCCTATGAAGGTTGAAAGATTAGTCATCAATTTTAAAACGTTAGAAGAATTTAAACAATTTAAGAATTATGGTAATCAGGAACTATCTATGCTTGAAGACCTACAAAGTAATATTATTGAAAATGATAGCGTTTCACCTTTTTTGGGGATTTATTTTGGAAACGCTTTAGTAGCTAGAATGAGCCTCTACAAAGTGGAATCGAAATACGATCAATACTTCGATCCACCTCAAGAATACTTAGAACTCTGGAAGCTCGAAGTCCTACCTGACTATCGAGATAAAGGTTTTGGGAAAATGCTCGTAGACTTTGCTAAAAGTTATAATCTACCAATTAAAACCAATCCACGAATCAACTCCCATGGTTTTTGGGAGAAAATGGGCTTCCAAAAAGCTAAATATAATATGGAACGAGACTTAGGTGAAAATCCGTTAATTTGGACACCTGAAGGCGTAAAAGAACAAGAAAATGAAGCATCAAGTTCTAAAAATGTATAAAATGCAAAAAAAATAACACAACAAAAAGGCTGAACCTTGGGGGATCAGCCTTTTTGTTGGTTTGTATAAACCCATTTCCACACATTACCAATTTCTTCCCAAGCCTGTCGATAACGTTTCATCTGTTCCTTTAATGCTTCATTCTCTTTTGTTAATTCTTCCATTTTCTCTTCTTGTGTTTTAGCGGGATTAATGGTGTAGGTTTGTTTC
Organism: Pontibacillus yanchengensis; assembly: GCF_009856295.1. NCBI lineage: Bacteria > Bacillati > Bacillota > Bacilli > Caryophanales > Bacillaceae > Pontibacillus > Pontibacillus yanchengensis. The sequence goes on from NZ_WMEU01000001.1 coordinate 430,882, forward strand.
ATGTTTTCCAAAAATGAAATCGCATCATCTATAGAAAATTGATCCTCTTCCCTATTTTGGTTTGAAGGTTGAGATATTACCTTTTCTATTTGACCCTTGCCAGATTTCTTACGTTCTTCTTTTGCTAGTTGTATTCCTTTTTGATACTGCTTTCGTACTGTTGCATTCCAACGAAACCCACATGCCGCTGATGTTCTCGACAAACGTTTAGCAACTTCCTCAAAAGCCTCTAATTGAGTTCCACCCACTCTTATATAGCGAAGAACCGTTTCAGCTAGTAAAACATCTTCATCTTGAGTCCAAGCATCTTGCCTCGTGGCATTCATTCTATCCCTCCTATCACATTTAATATGAATGTATGCGTATAATAGGAGCGATAGACTAGATCACTTGTTTTTTTCTGTTAAAAAGGAATTTACAGCTTTTTTATGCTGATCATTTCCCCATAGTGTTGAACAACGTCTTACTTCTTCATCCATTTCTACAGAAAGAGAGATAGGGAATTCATAACGTATATATTGTTGCTTGAATTCCTTGATCTGATCTGTAGATTTAGATAGAAACGGTTGCAGGATGCGCTCCATTTCTTCTTTAATGAAAGACTGGTCATAAATATCCTGAAGCCAGCCCATTTCTAGGCACTGGGCAGCTGAAAATGGCTTTGACTCCACTAGCATGCGATAAGCAACTAATGATGGTAACCTTTTGTACAATAAAGCTCCCCCACCCCAACCAGGGATAATACCTAGTCGGCCTTGAATAAAACCATAGGACGCCCACTCCGGTCCGTAACGAAAATCACATGCTGTTGCTAGTTCACATCCTCCACCTAAGGCATGACCATTTAGTATCGCTAACGTAGGTAACGGAAATCGTGCTAAATCATAAAGGAACTCTTTCATTTTATAGAGCGTACTAAATACATCCTCAGATGTTAAGTCTGCGTGAAAATCATAAAGATCTCCTCCTGAACAGAATGCATCTGAACCTTCTCCGGTTACAACCAGGCACTTAATATCTGCTTCCTTCGCTCGTTCAAGAGCGTCTTTCAATTCTTCTACCATTTCTAATGAAACTGCATTGCGCTGATCAGGTCTTGATAGCGTCATTTGAGCATAGCCTGCCTCATGTATATCAAAACGAATCGTATTGTACATGACTTTTCCCCTTTCCAATTCTACAAGTTATTTCTATTATATCATGGAAAACCTTTCTTCTACTTCCTCTATGCGTGAAAAGGTTTAGTTGGAGATTGAATGACTTATAAAGTGAAAGGGGAATAATTATGTAAAAGTTTCTAAAACGGTTTCCTTTAGCCCTTATAGTGACTTATTAAGTTCTGAACAAGACAACGATTTTATAATTTCCTTAATCATAAAAAAACGCCCCTTAACAAATGTTAGGGCGTTTTTTTAAAAAACGGTTTATTGTTCAACCACTTGTTTACCATTGTACTGTCCACAAGATTTGCAAACATGGTGTGGCTTAGTGTATTCACCGCAGTTTTGGCACTCTACCATGCCTGGTAAGTGTAGTTTCTTGTGAGTACGACGTTGGTTTTTCACCTTTTTAGACGTTCTTCTTTTTGGTACTGCCATGTCTTACACCTCCTTCTTGCACGATCCAGATTCTATGTGATGGATCTCTTACTCATTCTCTTCGTTTAATAAGTTCTGAAGCTTTGCAAGGCGCGGATCAACTTTCTCTTCCTGCTTTTGCTCCGTAACCAGTTGCCAGCCCTGTCCTTCTTCAGGTGCGTTATCTAACACCTTTTCATCAGCAAATACTTGCAAAGGAACTTCCAATATTACATTTTCCTTTATATATGGCGTTAAGTCAAGGATTTCTCCATCAATTTCATGGATCTCCTCTTCACCTTCTTGATGATAACGAGAAAGAGAAAAGACTTCGCTTACTTCAAAGGAAAATGGGTAATCCACATCTGTTAACGTACGTGCACATGGTAATGTCATCGATCCAGCAACCGTGAAGGTAAATGTAATCTCTTCACCACGTGTTACTGCACTTCCTTTTACATGAACAGGTGGGATGGAACGAATATCGTTGTTCATTTGCTCAAGCTCTGAAATATCAACATCATTTTCAAATTGAAGGGGCTCTGCATCTGTAGCAGCATTCAATTTTTGTAAAGGAAATTTCATTTAATCACCTCAAGGCAACAAAAGTTATTTTAAAAGGAAAATAACAATTTGTCAACATTTTTTCTTTACAGTCTTTTATCTTTGCTCTTTGCAATAGTAGTGTACTTTATATAAAAACATGCCACATACAGATGAACAATTTCAAGTTCATCTGTAAAAATACTTTTGCACTAGTTGATTTTCCTACTTGTTCTCGATATGTTTTATATAAACATGTACTAATCATCAGTATAACTAAGTTGTAGTAAGGATAAACCTACACTAGTAATCAATGAATTAGTAATTATAAAGGAGATTATATATGAAAGCAAGTGGGCTGATTGTTGAATATAACCCTTTCCATTATGGCCACCTCTATCATCTAGAACAAGCAAGACTGGCTTCAGAAGCCGATTGCATGATAGCTGTTATGAGCGGTGACTTTTTACAACGTGGTGAGCCGGCCATAATCGATAAGTGGCACCGTGCTGAAATTGCACTAAGAGCAGGTGTGGACCTAGTTATTGAATTACCCTACGTATATGCAGTAGAGAATAGTGACTTATTTGCTAAAGGTGCAGTACTTACCTTAGATGCCATGAATATAGATTCGATTTGCTTCGGAAGTGAAATAGGAGATATAAAGCCATTTTTACAAGCCTATGAAACACTCTCTACTCAAACAGAGCAGTACAATCACATTTTAAAAGAATACTTACAAGAAGGGAATGCTTTTCCACAAGCTAGTCGAAAAGCCTATGAACATATTGGGCTAACTACTGGCGCTATTGACTTGTCTCAACCTAATAATATATTAGGATTCAGCTATGTCAAAACCATTCTAGATCATAAATTAAATATTCTCCCACTAACCGTTCAGCGAAAACAAAGCGGGTATCATGATGAAACCATAAATCATAAAATCGCAAGTGCAACAAGCATACGTAAGTCAATCCTTCAGCATAATGGCTTGTCTGAAGAATCCAGAAAATCATTACCGCCAGAATCCATTGAAATCCTACAACGATATCATGATCTAACGGGCACTTGGCATGAATGGGAACTCTATTTCCCATTCATCCAATATAAAATAAACACTATGTCGTTTGAAGACCTGAAAGCTATACACGGTGTAGAAGAGGGATTAGAGTATCGTATTAAAAAAACAATAAATTCAGCTACAACATTTGAAGAATGGATGAAATTACTGAAATCTAAGCGTTACACATGGACCCGCTTACAGCGAATGATCAGCCATTTACTAACGAACACAAAAAAGCAAGAAGTTGAAAATATCACTAAAATAAATCAACCACCATATGTTAGAATATTAGGGATGACCGAGACAGGAAAAAGCTATTTACATCATATTAAATCCAAAATAGACGTACCTCTTATTAACCAACCCCAAAGAGGGAATCATATTTATTTAGATATTGAAGAAAAGTCAATAGATAGCTATTATTCTGTATTACACCCTAATCTTAAAAGGAATTTTCGCAATCGAGAATTCAAGCCACCTATATTACCTTATCATCTAGACCTATAATAAAGAATTGCATGCCTTCTTAAGGGGGAATGTATATGAATCCATTCGATAAATGTAAGGATGAGGGTTGAGCTAGAAAAATTGAAACTTTAGTTAAACTGAGATCGTCTACTAAGTGACAGTAGTATTTTCGAAATAGGGGGAGACATAGGTTGAAAAAGATACTCCGATGGTTCTTAGTCCCTTTACTAAGTTTTTTGATTGTCATTGGAGCTGTTGCATTTAAGTTTTCTGATACGTTATTTCAGGAAGGTAATCCAATTCCTATTTTAAAGGGGATCGTCCAGCTTCAAATTGGGGAAGATTTATACGTACCTATAGATCAGAAACAAAACCGGTACATCGCTTCAAACAACCCCAAAGAAAAACAGCCCTATAACGAAGTGAAACGGTATATGGGGGATAAAGGCTGGACATTTGAAAAAAAGTTAGGAAACAACCTGATATTTACGAAGGATCAAAGCAAAACAGTTGTAAAAACAGTCATGTACACTTCTGATTATTATATCTTTGATGTAACTGCTTGAAAGCAAAACTATAATGAATGAACAAAAGCGGAAGCGCTCTCCTGCGCTTCCGCTTTTGTTATTTTGCCTCTAATTTTTCCAAATAATTCAATGCATCTTCAAATGTATCAACAGGTACAATTTTCATATCTGTACCAATGTCTTCAGCAGTCTGTTTGGCTATCTTGTAGTTTGATCCTTCAGCTCCCTCTTCATTTGGAGCAAAGAAAACATCTACACCCTCTTTATCAGCAGCAACAACCTTTTTATCGATGCCACCAATTCTTCCTACCTCTCCTTCATAAGACATCTCACCTGTTCCAGCGAGTTGATACCCTTTTGTAATGTCCCGTTCTGTTAATTGATCATATATTTCTAACGAAAACATTAGACCAGCACTTGGCCCACCAATTTCTCCACTCTTAAATTTCACAGGTGGCTCAACCACAACATCCCGATCTGTGACTAGAGTAATACCAATAATAGCACGATCTTCTTCAGGATGTTTCACCATTTCTACAGTCTCTGTTATGGTTTCATCATTTCGTTCAAAAGTGATTTTGATTTCATCACCTAACTCCTTTTTCTTAACATATTCCAATAAATCCTCTGATTTTTGGATATCTTTATCATCTACTTTAATGATCCGATCTCCTACCTTCAGAACGTCTTTTGCTGGAACGTCTGCCATGACGTGCATGACATACACTCCTTTATATTCAATGTCCATCTTTTTATCAGCCGCTTCATAGGCAACTACAGTAGCCGCTTCCTGCGATGATTCCATCATTTGCAGCTGAGCATGTCTGTATTCGTTTTGGCTTACACCTTCAGGGATAATTTCTTCTTTTTCATAAATTTCATAATACGGTCGAAGCTTTGCCATTCCATACTGTAATATGGTAGCTTGCCCCCCCCTCACAGTTACTAAGTGCATCTCACCTGCAGAGTTAAATCCATTCTCTACTTGAACAACCGGATTTAAATCATCAGCAGATCCTGGTTGATAAATGTAATAGGGTAATCTATAGAAAGATAAGAAAAAGACGAGCACTGCAACTATAGCCCCGAAAAATATATATCGTTTATTCTGATTCATCCTTGGGCTCCTTCCAATTGTGTATGCATTGTAAAATGTCGTCTATATGACCTTCTGCTTCTAATTCACCTTGTTTAATAATTTCCTCTGTATCTGTAAAAGCTCTTGAACTAAATTGTGCAACATTTGGACGTAACATAATATCTGCATCGAGTTTAATCTGCCTAATAAATTCATCTTGCATAATGTCAATACTTTGAATAATCACATCATAAATGGAAGATACTTCATTCTGCGCTTTAAAATGTGCACAATCTACCCCAATTACGATATCTGCACCCATTTGTTTTACTACCGAAACAGGCACCCGATCAACAACCCCTCCATCAATAAATAATCTATCTCCAATTTTTTCAGGGACAAATATGCCCGGAATAGAAATGCTTGCTCTCACAGCGTCTGCTACATTTCCTTTTGTAAACACAACTTTCTCTCCCGTGTATAAATCTGTAGCTATAATCGACAAAGGAGTTGACAAATCTTCTATATTTTTTCGATACGTAAATATGCGAATATACTCTTTAATTCTGTTGCCTTGAATAAACCCCATTTTTGGAACAGTAAAGTCTAAGTAATATTTACGTTTGAACGTACTTGCTAACTTATGCATGTGTGTCAGGTCTTGCCCTGCGCAATAAAGTGACCCAACCAAAGCTCCCATACTGCTACCAGCTACTACATCTATTGGGATGTTTGCCTTTTTTAGCGCTTTTAAAACACCTAAATGAGCAAAGCCTCTTGCCCCACCGGAACCTAATGCTAAACCAATTGTTGGCTTTACCACCTACGCTTCCCCCTTCAAGTAATTCTTTTATCATTTTATGGCATAAATCCATTTCTCATGAGCGTATAGTGATAGAGAAACGCTTGTACTTTTGAACGTTTTTATGAACATTCTACTATGTACATAATTAGAAGTACAGGCTCATGACTGCGCTGATATGTCTAGGAGGCTGTATCATGAAATCACAAATTAAATCAATCGTACTTGCTTGTATGGCACTTTTCATAGCCTCTGCTTTGATTCGCTATCCTGATCAATCATTCGAGGCATCCATAAGGGGTTTAAACATGTGGTGGGAAATCGTATTCCCTTCTTTACTTCCTTTTTTTATAACTGCTGAATTATTAATTGGATTTGGAGTTGTTAGATTTATTGGTTTGCTATGTGAGCCTATTATGCGCCCCATATTCAAAGTACCTGGAGTCGGTAGTTTTGTCTGGGCTATGGGAATGGCAAGCGGTTACCCTTCAGGCGCAAAACTGACTGCACGATTAAGACAAGAAAGACAGCTCTCTCAAATTGAAGCAGAACGGCTTGTATCCTTTACGAATGCTTCAAATCCGTTATTTATATTTGGCGCTATCTCTGTTGGCTTCTTTCATAACCCAACATTAGGTGTACTTCTAGCTGTTAGTCATTACGTAGGTAATGCACTAGTAGGTATTTGTATGCGTTTTTATGGGAAGAGTGCGACAGAAACATTGGAACGATATCGCCCAACTTTTTCAATCAGACGAGCGCTTCAATCGTTACACGAAACGAGAATTAACGATGGGCGACCTTTTGGTAAATTATTTGGAGACGCAGTTCTTACCTCGATTCAAACTCTTTTAATGATAGGTGGATTTATTATCATCTTTTCTGTATTTAACAAGCTATTATTTCTAGTAGGCATCACACCAATTTTAGCCAGCTTTCTCAGTATATTTTTTAATATGTTAAGCTTTCCAAGTGAATTATCTATCCCGTTCATCTCTGGTTTATTTGAAATTACTTTAGGATCACAGTTAACTTCTCAAGCAGAACGTACCACATTACTTCAGCAAGTGATCTGCGTCAGTTTTATCCTTGCTTTTAATGGCTTTTCTGTACAAGCCCAAGTGGCTAGCATTTTATCCGAAACCGATATCCGTTTTGCGCCCTATTTTTTTGCAAGACTATTACATGGAGTGTTCGCTGCAATCTTAGCCTTCTTACTCTTCAAACCTCTTTATGTAGACCGACAAGCATTTGAACATCATGAGGCACCTGTATTCTTACCAAAAGATACACCTTCATTTTGGTATGATTGTTTCTTATGGTTAACACATTACGGACCACTCATTACATTTTTATCCTTAGGATTAGGAGTTCTCATTCTATTTAGAAGAATTCTGATGAAAACAAGCCCGTTTGATCAATAGATCATCGGGCTTGTTGTGTATATTTTGTTTTCAGTGCTTCTTCCACAACTTGTGGGACCAAGTCTGTAACAGCGCCTTCGTATTTGGAAACTTCCTTTACAATACTAGAACTTAAGAATGAATATTGATTATTTGTCATTACAAAAAAAGTTTCAATATCCTCATTTAACTTTCTATTCATCGAAGTGATTTGCATCTCATATTCAAAATCACTGACCGCACGTAAACCTCTTACGATAACATTTGCACCTTTTTCTGCTGCATAATCCATCAATAATCCACTACTTGAATCAATCGTCACATTGTCCATTTCTTTAGTAACTTCCTCAAGAAGAGACATTCTTTCTGCAACACTAAATAATGGATCTTTCGAACGATTATTAAATACAGCTACAATGACATGATCAAATACTTTAGCACCTCTCTCAATAATATCTAAATGACCATATGTTACAGGGTCAAAGCTTCCAGGACATATTGCTAATGTGGACATGAAACTGGCTCCTTTCTTTAAGTACTACCTCAACCAACAAGTAATACATCTACTCGTTAGTATTGGTAAAGACTAATCGTAATAATACTTGAATATGTTTCTGTTCTAATTTGTGAAAACTCACCTATTTTCTCAGGAAGTGATTGATCGGCTGAATGTTCACAAATCATCAAACCATTCTCGTTTAAAAGATTATACCCGTGAATAGCTTCAAATAAATCTTCAAATGATACCTTGTCATAAGGTGGGTCTAAAAAAATATAATCAAATTGGAGGCCTCTTTTACTAGCGGCCTTCAATGCACGAAATGCATCATTTCGATAAATCTCTACTTTATTTTCTGCATCTAGAGATTTTATATTTTCATATATAGTTGAAATCGCTTTCGGATGTTTATCTACAAAAATCATACGCTCCATACCACGACTCAAACCTTCAATGCCAAGACCTCCGCTACCTGCAAATAAATCCAAACCTATTCCGCCTTGGAAATAAGGCCCTATCATGTGAAATAGAGCTTCTTTAACTTTATCTGTCGTAGGTCGTGTTGATTTATGTGGAACAGGTCGTAAACTTCTCCCTTTATATGTACCCGAAATTATTCTCATACAGCTTTCCCTCCTCCTTATCCATATTTCGTCATAATCCTACCACAAAAAATTGGATACGAAAATCATTTTGCCAAACAACCCACACCATAATGGTCTTTTATATTCAAATTGTAGCATGAATAATTCCTTTTTAATTTGAATGTTATGTGTTTTGTATTTTTCCAAAAGATTGTCCATTTCATGTATATCTGTATCAAGGTAAGTACATAATACTATCGAGTGACCAGTATTCCACTGGTTACTTTGAAGACGGAGAAGACTTACGTTCCCCATAAGTTCTTCCTCCGGTTTCTCCTCTCCCTTTGCCTTTTTGTTTTGATGTGAATCAATTCAAAAAAGGTGCCTGCAGATTTTTAAAAATCTGCAGGCTTTTTTGTTTTATATTCACCAAAACATTTAACTTATAGATTTACTTTTGTAAATTTATAGTACCGCTTCCTTCATCAACTGAAATCTCCCATACATCCTCTATGAATTTTTCTTGAATAAAGACTTCCCCTTTAATTTTTGTAAGCACTTCTGATGCAACTCCAAAATTTTCTTCATTATAAACAAACGTTTTCTTATTAAGATAGAGACGCCAAGACTCTCCACCTTTACGAATTATATACAAAGATTCCGATGGAAGTGCAACAAGTTCCATATTGAATTGTTGAGTAATTCCTGCTAAAGGAAAATACCTTTCATTATTCAAAATAATAGGATTCCACTCAACATCTAGTTGCTTTTCATTATTATAAAGGGAGCTTGTATCCACAAAATACAGAGGTGTTGTTTCATTATCATTTTGTTTAATTTCTTCAAAATAAGGCGTTGGATGACCATACGCTTTCTGTAAAGCCTGATTCAATGATAAAGCTAGTACATTCGAGTCGACTTTGGAAGAGAATATATCCTTCTTGAACACATTTATTTGTTCGGGAGATAGCAAAGATGTTATTTCATTTGCTATATTCTTCACTTTTTCTGAAGCACTTTCTTGAGGTTCAACAACTTGTCCAACGACATCTATAAGCCACGTTTGCTCTTCAGGTATCGTATAGTGAGTCGTTAGGTAACTTTTTATCCACCCCGCTTCAATAGCAGACAACTTAGCATTAGGTTGAATCATATAATCATTTCCTATTTGTTCCTCTAATGATTGATTCAAAACAAGCACATATGGACCCGTAAACATCGAATCCTTCCATTCTCTATCTATCGCTTCAACGGAAAGATTGAAATTCCCTTTTGTTATGATGTACAAATCACCTGAAATGACCTGCGTGTATTCTGTAGGTTTAAAATGCATTAGAGGGAAGCTTGTTGCTTTGTGTTTTTTCCACTGAAAAAAACGGATATACTCTTTTTTTATATCAGCCTCTAAATTAGCTGGAGCCGACCATTGAACAGAAGCGTTTTGCTTTTCAGTAAAGTTCACATTTATATCATATGGTAGAACTGAGTTTTCTTCCGATAGCTTAATAAACCAATCACTCAACACGATGGCATCTTTTTTCATAGTTAGGTTATATTCGAACTGAAGAGGTTCATCTTTTTGAACTGTAACCCATTTACTCCCATCCCGTTTCTCTATCAAACACGTTTCATCTTCATTGTATTGACACGAAACATCCATAGCTTGACTTGGAAATTGAAGTTGATAGGTTTGTTTGTTTAATTGTTCAATGGTTTGTGAAATATGTAATTTACCCTGAGAATGGGTTATATCAATATTTGTTCTAGGGTAAGGGTGAGTTTGACTTGAACCAGCAGCGTCCCCATACTGAAACATACTCCATTGATAAGTTAAAAGAAATATTACGAGCAACAACATGGGAGTAGCCCAAAGAAATAATCTACGAATCATTTTCACCCCTCTCTTTCCCACCTCAACTTCTTTCATTCTATCAAATCTATTGAGTATTTATTAGGGTTAATTTTATCTTCAATCAAGGATAAACCATTCACAATCTTCCTCCTTCATGCTACAGTAACGTAAAGAATATGCAGTAGAGGTGAAAAAAATTGATCCAACGTTTTATAGAGCTAGGACACGGTTATTCAGATATATACGAATTACGAACACTTGGAGAAACCATGTCACATCGAGTGAAGCACATATTTGCGTTTCATACTATAATTGGAGAAGAAAAACGTTCGTCCGTTGCCATCGTGATGGAACCAACACAACCAGGTGAATTCCAACCTATATATATTTGTCGGGAAGGGATCCCCTATCCACATAAAAAACCAAATAAGCGTTATGACTTGATCAAACAGTTAGCCGAAGAGTTAGATAAAGAAGTGATTGAACTAACAGTACGTCCAAGCAACTACTTTGGCGAAACTGACATATATTACCAACACTTGACTGGCATCTTAAGAATGAACAACTATATTCCACCAATGAAATAATGAACATAGGTAATCAAGAAGGGAAGTTCAACATGCCACATAACGTAGAAGCATTAGTCGAACTTCCCTTTTTAATTAGTCTATAAACTACAGTGAATACATTCAACAATCGTAATATAAAAGCTATGAAGCAGGCAGGAAAAGAGTGTAGAACAAAAGCTCAGGGGCGCCCATTTAGCGACGTACAAACTGTAACAGGGAATTAGAGGTGGTTTGCTCGGCACTTAATCTAGACGTGAACTCTATAACTTTTAGTTATGTGCAAGGCAACACTTTTATAATTTCGCTATACAATAAATATTCGCATGTGATTTCACATGCGAATGCAGAAAATATAAATACTAACAGTAATATTTATCTTAATTATAAACTTCCATATTTATAATCGTATTCTTTAGCCTTATCCGGCTTTGAATTTTCGTATTCCGTTTTTATAAAGGGTTTATAGGAGGGTTCTACTTTGGAAATATAATTTAAACGGGATAATTTATTCATTGTATCTTCTAATTCATCTTGATTCACATATATCATGGCATACTTCAACTTTTTTGAAACATAAACGAGATGACCATATCGTTTAATATGTCTTACATGCTTCATATGTTGAAACCAGATGATTAAACCTTGTCTATTCGTAAACATATGATATCCTCTTTCGTTTCGTCTTTTTGATAAGTTTAGCAAACTTTTCTATTTCCATCAATAAAGGAAATGCCTGAAGAAAGCGCAAGCGCCCGTTTAGCGACGTATATGTTGCGGTCCACTCGAAGTGGGGTGGTTGATGTTGCTACGTGATGGAGCGATTTTAATCGAACTTCACCTGATTCCGCAGTAAGATAAAGGAAACACGAAGAGCAAAACGATTCGATGTTGACTTATCGACCAGAGGTGAGGGAAGCATACTAGTCGCTGGGCGCTGGAGCTAGACATGTAAGCTCCAGAAGTTATATTTTCTTTACATACTAGAAAGGAAGGTAATATCGTGACTGAATTAGAGCAAGCATGGGATACATTTATTTGTTATATGTCAGAACATCCAAAAATCGCTAATTGTTATTATAAGCAGGTAACTGGTATTCCTTTTATTTATATTAAAGGCGAGTCACAAGCTATAAAACGTAGCGATATAGAAGAGGTTTTGAAGGAAGCTGCTGCAAAAGCAATGAAAGCAAAACGCCTCACCCTCTCCATGTATCATGTTCGAGAAAGTGAGGCATTTTATGTGTATCGTGTAAGGTTTTTAGTCCCTCAACAAAAAATGTTCTGCTGCGGAAATATATGTGATGATTGTATTAGGTTTCAACGTTAACCTAAGAACAACCGCATCCTCCGCCACTACCACAGCCATCCCCATGACTTGTTTCCTTAAACACTAAACCATCTTTAGGGACTTTTATTTGTGGACTTACGCTTTCAGCGACAATTTGACTAACTTCATCTAAAAGTTTCTGAAGTTCACGTTCAGCCACCTTATATGCAGCAACAATATCATTCATGTCCATATCCCGCTTTTTCTCACGGACTGCCTTCATGATTTGATTATAGTCAGGATGATACCGACCAAAACGTTGAACATCCTCATATTGATCTTTGCTATCCTGAAAAGCTTTTATAAGGCGTTGTGCTTCTTTATTTTGTTCAAGGTCCTTCTTGGCCTGTAAATATTGCTCATATACTTCAGATTGCAATATCAGTTGCCCCAATTGTTCACTTTGTTCTAAAATTTCTACAGATTCACTAGTGGCTATCATACTATCCACCTCCACTTCTATCATATCAAAATTTATTCAAGAAGCGAAATATTGAATTTAATCTTTCATAGCTTGCGCCATTTGCATGAGCATTTGCACCATTTGTAGCTGATTATTAAAACGCTCTATTCGCTGTGTTGTTGTTTTCCCAAAGTAATACTTGGACTCTTGTTCCATTTGGCTTAAAACGCTTGGGTCTCTTGTTACTCTTCGATACCATTTCGGATTCATCCTCATAAATTTGCGTAAGTCTTCACGACTTTCTAGATACTGATATACGCCTGGTTGCATGATACCCTCTCCTTAGTCACGTCCGAATTGAAAAGGGGAACGACGATTTGAAGTCGAGCTTGATTGATTGGGTGTTGTTTTTTTCATATCCTGGAATTGTGACACTAACGTTTGAATATTTTGAATTGCACCATTTAATTGCGTAATATGACCTTGCACTTTGTTTAAATCAACGTTTTCGATCATTCCCATTAATTGGCCCATCAACTGACTTTTGTCTTCTTCAGACGCTTCTTCCTTTTTCTCATCAGATTGATCGTTATGAGTAGCATCTTTTGCTTTTTTCTTCGTATAGGACGTATTCTCATCACCCTCAAAATTTTTCCAATACTCATCCTCTTCACCAAGCAATACCCATTTTTCATAATATGGCTGCCAAGATTCACCATTCTTTTTGACCGTTTCCATTAGCTTGGGGTACTTCGTCACAAATTCTTTAAATTGTTGTACAGATGGATCTAATTCTTTTGAGCTCATAGGTACTCACCTCTTTTTTACACACATGTCATACAATACATATATGACATTAACCTAGTTGACGTGCAAAAAAGACGAGAACTACAACGCTTTTTCTAGGAAGTTTTGAGTGTAATAATAGCGATAAACTCCTACACCTAAATGAGTGTACACGTCACTTAAGAGCGCCTCCCTGTGACCTTTGCTGTTTAACCACCCCTCAACTACAGAAGGTGCATCTGGATATTGAGCAGCAATATTTTCACCTGCTGAAAAATACCGTACTTCCTTTGCTTGTAACCTTTCTTTAAGACTTTCTCCTTTTGGGGAAATATGGGAGAAATAATTATGAATAGCCATGTCTTTACTATGTCCATATGCTACTGAAGACACCTTTTCATCCCATTTCACCTGTTTTTGAGAGAACCGTTCTCGAATCATATTAGTAATATCAAAAATTTGTTTTTCCATCCCTTCTTCAATTGTCGCCCAGTCTTGTTCCAATATAAGAGGTTTATCCGGAAGTTCTCCTCTGTAATATACTTCATAAGGTCGATGTTCTAGCAACACTTCTGAGGATAAAAGCCTCACAGAGGATAACTCTTGCTTAAATTGATCAAAATATAATTGCATATACTGCCCTTCATTAATTTCTACTAAAGGTCGCTTTTCTAGATCATCATTTGACAAGTTAAATTCATAAGCCCCCTCCTCATAAGAAACTTGCACTTCTTGCTTTAAATCCAACTGTAATGCTATATCTTCAAAATTTTGACCTATAGAGTATGGGTGTATAGATAGATCAGGACCAACTCCATAAACAGTCACAACTTCTCCTTCTTCCACTCCAATTTGAATGTACTGATTCTCTTGTTTATATATCCACCAAGTGTATCCATAAGGGGTTACATCTCTTCTAACTGGTTCCCCCATCTGATTAACAACTTCCTTTTCGGACATACCCATATAATTGAAAAATGCTCCTTTACCTAATGAATTGTTTTCATTGGTTGAAGAAGAATCAATATTTTCAAATTCTTGTGTTGATGTTTTTGAACCTGGTATTTCTTTAATCGGTGGAGGATCATTCATAACCTTGTCCTCTTGTTTGACAAAAGGATACAACGCTATTATGGCAATTATCATTAGAAAAAGTATATTTAATCGTTTCATATCCTATCTCCTTTGTCTTACTGTTATATCTATTATAATAGGACAAACTAGCAAATATGTATTGTTCTATCTTATTACTGATCACTGTAATAATAAAAAACACCCTGCTTCTTATCGAGGCAGGGTATAATGGTGATATTTATCTTCATTAATGAACTTCTGGTCGTTCTGATATTTCTTCTAGTGCATGCCCAGCTGCTTCATTTGAATATTTTTCTAAAGATAAGTCACCTAGGGAAACGATACCAACTAGCTTCCCATTCTCTACTACTGGTAAGCGACGAATTTGTTTTTCGGACATAATCTTACTTGCTTCTTCAATAGAAGTTTCAGGTGTACAAGTCGTAAGTTTATCACTCATAACTTCTTGAATTGTAGAAGAACCTGATTTCTTCTGAGCATACCCACGAATAACAAGGTCTCGGTCGGTAACCATACCTAGAAGATTTTTATCATTATCACAGACCGGTACAGAGCCTACATTTCGTTGTTTCATCATAGTTGCAGCTTCAAATAAGTTATCATCCGATGTACAACACGCTACATCTTTTGTCATGATGTCTTGAATAGCTTTCATTACAATCGCCTCCATAGTATTTTATAAAATGGAACAGACAATGAAGAACACTGTAACTACCCCATTACGTGTTTAGTGTGTCCGATTCTCAGAAAAAATTGCTTTTTTTCTTTAGTTTTTACGATTTATATGGCAAACAATTGCAACTTGAGTCAACTTTTAATATGATGGATTTAGATTACGTTTTTACCTAGTTATAGAATTTTTGTGAGGTGGAAAAAAATGAAAATTGATGGAGTAGGTTTAGCAGGTGCAACACTTGATCTTAAAAAATTAGACCACCTAATGGACAAAGCTGGATTCGTCCGTGCCGGTCAATGGGATTATGAGCGAGTTACATATGATTATAAACTCGAGACTGCGACGAAGGGGCAAACGTATTATATTAGAGCACAAGGACATGCACTTGAAGGGGATGTTGATAAAGGGGATGCGGTCATAACATTAATGACTCCTCTTATTGGTTTACATTATTATCCGCATGGAGTTGAATATGGAGATGGTGAAGAATTTCCCCCTAGCGTTGTAGAGCGCGCCAATAAACTATTAGAACGTGTTAAAGGTCTCATTGATGAATTTAATGGTGGCAGACCTCCTCAAGCCGTTCTTGGAGAGCTTATGGAATGGGCAAAGGAAAATAATGATGAAGCATTAATATCGAAGATTAAGTCCCTAGAAACGTATGAGAAAGAGTCTTCCAATTCGAACGAGTAACGTAATCGAAGCGACTGTATACCCTTTAAGGATACAGTCGCTTCTTATTTTAATTTCTTGGAATGAAGATGTATCAAGGGATTACTTCGGTTATTTGACTCTTTATCAATAGGAACGGCTTCTTTATGATGTTGTTCTCTTAAAAGTTCCCGAATATCTCCGAGAATCTTATCAGTCGTTTCTTCTTTAAACTTAACTTTTTTAGATTTTCCTCTCATACGAAAAATAATTTTCAAAAACATAAAAATGGCGAATGTGATGATAAAAAAATCCACGAATGCCTGAAGAAAAGCACCATAGTGAATGGTTACGTCTTTAAATGAAAAACTTAGAAATTGTAGGTTTACGCCTCCCATCACGAACCCAGCTACTGGCATAACGAGATCACTAACTAAAGATTCTACAATCTTACTAAAAGCACCACCTATTATAACTGCAATAGCTAAATCAAATGTATTTTCTTTAATTAAAAATGACTTAAAGTCTTCCCACATAGACAACCCCCTCCTCTCCACATAAGTATGTATAGAAAATGTTATACATGTGTATGAATTAAGTGTTTTATCTGTTCAAAGTGCTTACTTCATGCTATATTTTGAAATAGAGAGTTGTTGGAAAGGAGCTTTTTGATCTAAATTGTTTCGATATCTTAATAAAAGACAATGGATTTTAATACTAGTTACTATTCTGTTTATTATAGCAGCGTATTTTATTTTACCTGTATCCTTACCCCTTATTATTGCCTTTATAACGGCACTATTTCTTAACCCAGCTGTCCGCTTATTACAATATAAATTTCGAATTCAAAGAAAGTTATCTGTAATAATCGTGTATATCTCTTTTTTGATCCTACTTTCAATTGCTGGGACATTTCTTGTAACAAGAGCCGTTACCCAAATTGCGAGCTTTGTTGATAATGCACCAATGTATGTGTCACAAATTGAAACTTTCTTCAGTGAGTGGGAGAAAGATACAAGTCGATTTAAAGAACAGTTCCCACCTCAAGTAGTCAAGGAAATTGAAACAAGTATTCAAACAAATTTCGCCCAATTCAAGCAATCTTTAAGCCAAAAAAGTAACATAATGGATATTGCTGGATTCATCTCGAGCATCCCAAATTATTTAGTTAGTTTTCTTGTTTACTTAATTGCGCTTTTTCTATTCATGTTAGAGATGCCTAGATTGAAATCAAAGGCATACGATCACATGACGACTAAAACAGCAGAGAAAGTACGCTTCATGAACTCTCGGTTATCTTATGTCGTATTTGGATTCTTAAAGGCTCAATTCCTTGTAAGTATTGTCATCTTTGTGGTTACTTTGATAGGATTATTGATTATTTCTCCAAATGTCGCCATTATCATGTCACTCATTATTTGGATGGTTGATTTTGTTCCAATCATTGGTTCCATTGCCATTTTAGGTCCTTGGGCTGTATATATGTTCTTAATTGGCGATTTCTATATGGGTACACAGTTAGCTATCTTGGCCGTGGTACTATTAGCCATTAGAAGGACGGTAGAACCAAAAGTAATGGGGAGACATATAGGCCTTTCTCCTCTAGCTACCTTAATCGCTATGTATATTGGATTAAAACTATTTGGTATATTAGGATTCTTCATTGGACCACTAATTGTCATTGCCTTTAACTCTGCTAAAGAAGCTGGAATTATTAAATTAAACTTAAAGATTTAACAAGTATAGCGTATTTACCAAAAAGGTGCTATCCTCATATTTGTAGAGGATAGCACCTTTTTTTAATTGGATATATTTATCTGGTCTGGTCGTTTGGAATAAAAAGTTACTCCATTTAAGAGGCATAATCTGGAAGGCTTGAAGTTGAGATAAATTTGACGATCGCACAGAAAGAGCGATGTATCCGTAGATTTATTTTCTGTTAAAAAAAGTCGAGGAAAGCTGGTTGAACATCAGTAAGTAATGAGGAAACCTTCTGGGGTTCTCCTTTTATTTCAAGAGCTTTAAACATTTGTAGGTGATGGATCGATTGACTGTTCAACAGTAGTGAAGTAAACGATTGAATAGGACCATTAATTAAAACATCTGCTTGACCTATATGACCGTTTTGTACACTACCTACTCCATTAGAAACTGTAAGCGTCCAATTTCCGTTATTCCAAGGAGCCATTTCATCTTCCACATGTAAATGCAATACACAGGATATTTTGTTTTTCGCAAAAGGGTATCCTTCTAAGAATGATTCAAGAACTACAATCCTACTCATAAAATAGGCATGTCTTGTTTCTTTTACTCTAGGATTAGCTAAATAAAACAGCATTGGATCATCAGGAAGTAGAACCATATTTATGTTGTCGACCATTGAGTCATGGTTTTTAATCCAGTTTAAAAGATTAGACCAGGCATTATATGTAGAATAAATCATTTCTTCTACATGCAATATATTGTTCTCTAACTTTGTAAGGGCATATCCATCAGGTATCCCATCTTCATTAAGTGAAAGTGCAATTGTAGTTCCTTCAGTTATTACCCTGTTTTCCCACCAAAAGTTGTCTCGTTTCATTAATAGTCCGTATTGGGTAGCTACTTGCTCATAAAGGATATGTAACTCTTCTTTATGTTCTTGATATGTGGTACGCATTGTGTATCCCTTTGTTGCTACAAATTCAGGGATATCAGTTATCGATATACTTACCTTTCTCATTTCCTGTGTTAGCTCCCAACCAAAACGTCTATAAAAAGAAATGGAGAAAGGGTGTAACATAGAGACAGCCATTCCTTTATTCTTCATAACTTCAAGACTATGTGACATCAATCTTTTCACATGACCTCTTCTCCTGAATTCTGGCCATGTAGCAATACTTGCGATACCACCAAAATCAAACCGTTTATTCTTAATATACATTTGGAGAGGAATGAGATGCAGCTTTGATACTAACTGATCCTTTTCGAAGGACCCGTAAACCCATTCTTTCGATAATCTTTTCCTTTTAGTCTCTCGTCTCTCTTGTGTTAAGGGTGACTGGAATGCATAAGAACCAAGTTGTAAAGCATCTTCAAAATAAAAGTGTTCATCACATTGCTCGATTCTTACCATAATATCGCTCCTTCCTAGCTTTAAACCATATTAACCCATCTTCTTCACCTTTCTCAGCAAATCCATTAGCCGTAAGTACTTTGCATGAAGGTACATTATTTGCTTCACAAGAGGCTGTTACAGTAGTTATCCCATCTTGTCGAAAAGCCCAACCAAGCATTGATTCTACTGCTTCTTTTGCATAACCTTGATTTCGATGAATCTTCGATACGTAATAACCTATTTCAACTTCCCCATTAACTGGGTGTCCTTTAAAGCCAATATCACCAATTACAATCTGCTTATGCTTATCTAATATAATCCATGGCCCATAGCCGAAGTAACTAGAATCCTGCTCTAACGCTTCTATATAAATAGGTAGTAAAGCCTTCAACGCATTACCTGGCCATAAGGCATCATATGGAGTACCTAACCACTGTGGGTAGCTTTCCGTATCAATCATTAGTTTTTGAGCTTGTTCAATTGTTATGGGCGATATAATAAGACGTTGGTTTTCTACATCCATTTCTCGTTACCACCTTTCGTAGGTATATGTACTTATTTTATCAAAAACTATCTTCTTACTTCATTCTTTGTAATAGTTCCTTTTCTTACTCGAAGATAAACCTTTTAATAACTCCCTTGTAAAAAAACATCGTTTTTTGTCAACGGTGTTTAAAACTTTAAAAATGGATTTGTACACTAACCACCTAGTCGCTGAATCTAGAATTTCTTCCTTATTAAAAATGAAATGTATAAAAAACGTAAAGAAAGCATCTGCTTCTTGCAGATGCTTAAAATCCTAAAATAGCCTTGATCATACTGGTTGTTTCTCCACCATCATAAATAATGTATAACAATAAATACACCATGACACCGGTTATAGCAGTAAAGAACCAAATAATACTAGTTATTGGACCTATTTTTCTATGTTTTGCAATATTCCGTTTGAACGCTAGAGTTAACGTGACAAGCCCAAACACTGCCCCTACGGTAGCTAGTATAATATGAAATATTAGAAAAGCAGTATAGTAGATTTTTAAGTCTTCTGGTCCTCCAAAGCTAGTATTTCCTACAAAGATGGTACGAGATACATAAATAATGAAAAATAATAGCGCACTAATTGCAGCTGCAACCATGATTTTTTTATGCGCAACAGCTTTCTGTCTTGCGATGAGAACCCAGCCAATAGCTATTAAGAGTGCACTCAATACAATAAACCCTGTACTTAGTGTTGGTAATAAAGGCATTTCTCTCCCCCATTTTCATTCTATACATAGTAATCTTATGAGCAATATATATTTTAAGTAAAAAGTAACGACATTTTTCTACATAGGTTAGCACCTAATGCAAGAATGTTACATCAGGCGCTTGTTTTCTAGAATGGTTATGATGACTCACTAGGAATGGGATCAATTGATGAAGATTCTCTGTTAAACCAAGAGAAGAAGATAATGGCTATGAAAATACCATAGACAATCTCTTGAGTAATTTTCATGATTACTCCACCAAGTTGTTGATCTTGAAGTACTGGTATAGGTGAGAAAATCTGAGGTCCACCTAAAGATAAACTGCTCAATACTCCACCAGGCACACATAAACTCAGCGCACTACTCCAAGCTGCTGGGTCACTATAAGTGCTATAAAGTGGTTCACCTGCAAAGATTATTAAACCACAAGCAGGAGTGATTAAAACTCCATTGGCAAAGATATAACCTAATTTTAATAAAGGTGAAAGTGTATCCATCTCTTCAAGAGGGGTGAATACCGGCCACCAAACACAGAAAGCAGTGATAAGTATTACTGTCGTAATGATGGGATGAGCAATTACATTAGTCTTCGCAAAATCAAATACTTCTGGAATGTGATAAAGAGAAAACAAACCATTAAACAACAATAATGCAACCAGTGGTTTGGTAAGGATACGTAATACAGGTGCTAAGATTGGTGTTACGAATAGTTTTCTCCACATCCATTTTGGGATACCTTGTACAATAAATATCGGGAATACTAGATAATATAGGGCCATTTGGGTCATATGCGCTGTAAACATAATGTGTCCTAACAAATCTACAGGAGAGCCTTTTATAATATACAAAAGAACTAACCCAGTGTAAAACATAACCTGTTGCCAGGAACTAGGTCGTTCCACCTCGCCAAACTTCTTTCTCCATGGCCCTGTTAACAAATAATATAAGCCTGCCAATATGCATATAAAAACAAAATAATACGGGCTCCATAGTGCACGAAACCCAAATATTTGTAATTCTAACCACATTTATCTCACTCCAACATGTTGTTAAATAGTACAGCCTATCTCCCATTATAACCTATTTCATTGGACTATACATACCATCAAATAGAAGAGAAATCCCTAAAACTTTGACAATATTGTGTACACCTAACTAAAGAATCACTTCTCTAATAGATGGAAATCAAGTGCATTGTAATATGATATAAAATAGATAAGAACATAAAGAAAAGGTCGGAGAACAAATCTCCGACCTTAACCATCACCACCATACAATGGTTACCATAGCTAGAATGGTTAGAATTGCAACGAATACACCTGAATACAGAAATAATGCAGGTAATGCATGGCCTTTATGATTCATGTGCATAAAGTAATAAAGCTGAAATCCTACTTGCACACATGCAAGAAGAATAATGACAGGTATCGTAAACATTGGATGATACTCTCCAATTACTAACCCGAAGGAAACCAGCGTAAATATGATCATCGCTGCAAAAGTGATGAGCTGATACTTCATTTCTTCTTTATTCTTTTTTCGATAAAATTCAGTTGAAGTGGAATTGGTGTCTCTTGCCATTTTTTACCCCACCTTTCCCATTAGGTAAACAACCGTGAAAATGAATACCCAAACAACGTCGATAAAGTGCCAGTATAAAGATGCTACATAGTACTTAGGAGCGTTGTAAAGATTTAAGCCACGTCTAGCATTACGAATAATTAATGTTACAATCCAAAGCAAGCCAAATGCAACGTGTGCACCATGAAACCCAACTAACGTATAGAAAGCTGATCCAAACGCAGAGGAAGTAAATGTATGCCCATCGTGGTGGACGTACTCATAGAATTCAAATATCTCTAATCCAAGGAAGGAGAGCCCTAGTAGAACGGTAATCCCCATCCACAACTGCATCTTTTGAAAATCTAAATTCTTCATATGGTAGATTGCATACACACTTGTTAAAGAACTGGTTAACAAAATCATTGTCATAATAAACACTAGCTCTAAACCAAATAATTCTTCAGCTGGCTTTCCATCTAAATTGGAATCTTTTAGTGCTAAGTAAGTTCCAAATAGACTTGCAAATAAAACTGTCTCTCCACCAAGGAAAAACCAAAAACCCAAAAACTTATTTTTTCCTTCAAGGGTAGCTTTTTCAGGTTCATGTGGACTCTGTCCTGGTTTCAGCTGCTTTAACTCTTCTGCGCTCATTCAGAACCAGCCCCCTTTTCTAAATCTTCTTTATGAATATGATAACCAAGGTCATCTTTTACAGAACGGACAAACATAGAAAGCAATGTAATTGCCATTCCTGCAATAGCCAAGATTAAAAAGCTAGAATCATCTACTTGGTAAATGAATCCGAATCCGGCAATAAATAATCCTAATGACATCATAAATGGAATAAATGAATTATTTGGCATGTGAATATCCCCAAGTGGTTCTGCAGGAGTCATTTTTCCATTTCCATGTCTTTTTTCTACCCATAATGCGTCTAATCCACGAACAAGGGGTGTTTGTGTAAAGTTATAGAACGGTGGTGGTGAAGGAATAGACCATTCAAGCGTACGAGCATCCCATGGGTCACCACTAACTTTTTCACCTTTCATGGTAGTCATGACAACGTTTATTAGGAAGATAATTGTACCAATAGCCATCAGGAACGCACCTAATGTACTGACAAGGTTACCAATCTCTAACCCTTGATCAGGTTGGAACTTCCAATAACGGCGTGGCATTCCCATTAATCCTAGGAAGTGCTGTATAAAGAATGTTAAGTGGAAGCCAACGAAGAATGGCCAAAAAGCTAATTTACCCATTTTCTCATTTAGCATGGTTCCAAACATCTTAGGCCACCAGTACGTAAGTCCAGCAAATAGACCAAATACAACACCACCAACAATTACGTAGTGGAAGTGAGCTACAACGAAATACGTATCATGATATTGATAATCTGCAGCGGCGGCAGCAAGCATGACGCCACCAAATCCACCAAGGGTAAAGGAAGGTATAAAAGCAACAGTCCAAAGCATCGGAACTGTCATACGAATACTTCCGCCCCACATTGTAAATAGCCAGTTGAAGATTTTAATACCTGTTGGTACAGCAATAGCCATCGTAGCAATTGCAAATATGGAGTTAGCAACTGGGCCTAAACCTGTTGTAAACATGTGGTGTGCCCAAACCATGAAACCTAAGAAACCAATAAGTACTGTCGCAAAAACCATCGCGGAGTAACCGAATAATCGTTTCTTAGAGAATGTTGAAATAATATCACTAAACAAACCGAAAAGTGGTAGGACTAGTATATAAACTTCTGGGTGACCAAATATCCAGAAAAGGTGCTCCCAGATAACGTGGTTACCGCCCATTGATGGATCAAAGAAATTTGCTCCAAATAAACGGTCAAACATCATTAGGAATAGTCCTACTGTTAATGCTGGAAACGCAAATAATATAAGTACACTTGTTACTAGAGAAGACCAAGTGAATAATGGCATTCTCATGTATGTCATACCAGGGGCACGCATGTTTATGATTGTTACCAAGAAGTTAATACCCCCAATTAACGTACCTGCACCAGATATCTGTAGTCCCATAACATAGAAATCAACACCATGTCCTGGCGATGTGGTTGATAAAGGTGCATAAGCTGTCCAACCGGCATCAGGAGCTCCTCCCATAAACCATGAACAGTTCAGTAGCACTCCTCCAAAGAAGAATAACCAAAATCCTAGGGAATTTAGAAATGGAAATGCTACGTCACGAGCACCAATTTGTAAAGGTACAGCTATATTCATTAATGTAAAAATTAATGGCATAGCTGCTAAGAAAATCATTGTTGTACCATGCATAGTCAACAATTGGTTGTACAATCCAGCTGATACAAACTCATTATCCGGTTGTATAAGCTGAATACGAATAAGCATTGCTTCTATTCCGCCAACTAGGAAGAAGAAACCACCTGCAATCAAGTAAAGAATTGCGATTTTCTTGTGGTCAACAGTGGTAAGATAATCCCATAAGCCAGCGAAGAAGCCGTTCTTTTGTGCATACGCTGTACTCACGCTACGACCTCCCTTTTCTCTCTATTAATCTTACTGAGCATCTTCAGGTGTAATTTCTGAAGGCTTTAATTGTAATAAGTAATCTGCAATCTTACTTGCTTCATCATCTGTTAATGGTACTTCAGCTTCTGTATTTCCGTATTTACCAGTCATTTTGTTACCTGGTTTAACTTCCTCAGGATGCTGTAACCATTGAATTAGATTTTCCTTATTATTATCTAAAATACCGGCTATTTGAACTCTATCTCCAAATGCGGTTAAGTTGGGTCCAACTGCCGCTGGGGATGAACCAATAGCATGGCAAGCAATACAGTTTTTATTCTTAAACAACTCTTTACCTTCTTGAGCTGATTGAGACTCAGGTGTTGCATCAGTATTTACGTTTTTCATGTCCTCTGCCCATTGATCGAATTCCTCTGGACTCACGGCAATTACTTTAAAGTCCATTAGTGAGTGTGAAGGTCCACAGAACTCAGCACATTTACCATAATAAACGCCTTCTTCATAAGCATGAAGGAACATTTCATTTTCGTTTTTACCTGGATTTGTGTCCATCTTCCCGGATACAGAAGGTACCCAAAATGAGTGGATTACGTCACCAGCTGTTAATTTTAAGTATACGCGTTCCCCTGTTGGGATATATAGGTCTTGGCTTGTTTGAACCTCTTGACCTTTATAATTATAATGCCACCAATATTGCTTACCAGTAACTTCAATCGTAATTGCATCTTCCTTCTTATCCTCTGCAGGTGTTGTGTCTGCAAGCATAAATGTTTTCTGTACAGTTGGAACTGCTAATACCACAAGCAAAATAATTGGAACAACAGTCCATAATAACTCTAAGAATTTATTCCCCTCTACTTGTTTAGGAATATAATCTTCGTGGTCCTTTTTCTGGCGAAAACGAATCAATACAAAAAAGTAAATCGCCATTACAACTACCCCTACAAAGACCATGATGATAACGCTTAACATCATTAAATCATAGATAACATCAGCGCCTTCACCTTTAGGTTGTAGGGCCGAAAGTTGTGGATCACCGCAACCTGCAAGGAAAAGCATTAATGAGCTAAATAAAAGCAGAATGCGTGACTTTCCCATCCATCCTTTCATTAAATGATACCTCTCTTTCTCTTTGTAATTCTTACTTTATTATTATAATAATCAGGAAAACATGAAATAGTTTTCCTGATTATATTAATACGAAAATGGTAATGTTGCGATAACCATTGCTATAAACAGTATGGTTAAATAATTTAAAGAATAAACAAACATCCATGTTGCCCATTTCATATCGTCTTTCATAAAGAAACCAGCAATCCCTATTGCAAGCCAACCTACTGTTAGTATGGTAGCTAATAAGAGAAATACAGTGCCTAAAGAATGAAGGTAAAATGGTAGCGGAAGAAGACATGCTACATATAAAACAATTTGTCTTTTTGTAATAGAGAAACCATGTACGACAGGTAACATTGGGATACCTGCTTTTTTATACTCTTCACACTTTTTCATGGCTAGGGCAAGAAAATGTGGAGTCTGCCATATGAACATAATGAGGAATAACCCCCACGCTACAGGATGTAATCCTGGATCAAGAGCTGCCCAACCAATGAGTGGTGGTACCGCGCCTGAAAAACTACCTACTACTGTATTTAGAGTGTATTTACGTTTTGACCACATCGTATAGAGTACAACATACGTAAACCAACCAAACGCTGCTAATAAGGCAGCTGTCCAAGTTGTAAATGATAGCAGAGATAAACCTAATAAGGTAACCCCTATCCCCATAATTAAGATATTCTTAAGTGTAATGGTACCCGTTACTGTTGGTCGACTTTGGGTACGTGACATAATTTTGTCAATATCACGGTCATAGTAGTTATTTATGATACATCCACCTGCAATGATGAAAGCGGTTCCTAGCATCGTCAATAGGAAAACATGCCAATGATCAAAAAATGATGCCCCTGTAAAATACAGTGCAAGCCAAAAGCCTGCAAATGTTGTCATTAGGTTAGAATTAATAATTCCTATTTTTATCAAGGATAATATATCAGCCCCTAACGTTGAAGCTGAGGCTTCATCCGTTGAAGTCTTTAATACTTGAGCAGTTGATTGCATTGTTCTTGGATTGTTCATTTCTCTCAACTCTCCTCCTTCAGCGATCCCTCACGTTGCAATTTCTTCGTTCTATCATTATACCTCAAAATTATTTCGAATAAGGAGGGTTTATTTGTGACATCTTTATGAACATTTAAGTGAAGTAAGTACGATTTTGAGTCTAATACATTGTATCATGGAATTTTATTTCTATCTATTTTATCCGATACTTTTTCCTAAATTAAGAAGAGTCTCATAAATAAATGATATTTTTTAGCCTGTTTAAAAGTTGCTACAAGTCCCATACTATCATCGGAGGAAAATCGCTAATATATACATTGTTTCACATACAATGTAAGATGATGTATAAGGAATGCATTTTGACAAAGTGCGAATCCCCTATTTATTTCTAGCAAACAAACATATACATTGCAAGTACTTTTTCATTTTAATAGTGAAAATTGCGTGAAATCATGGTAGGATATTTTTTGTGTCGAATTAGTGAAAGATAATCCAACATGCTTGGAAGTTAACTCTTATATGTATTACTATAGAATTTAGTTCCACAGTGAAAGTAGTGAGGTGGATACATGCTTAAATTAATAAAAACACTAGCTGTGTTATCAACACTTGGTATGCTCTTCGTCCTTATTGGTGGAGCCTTAGTTACGAAGACAGAGTCAGGAATGGGATGTGGCGATAGCTGGCCATTATGTCATGGACAACTTATACCTTCTGAAATAACTTTTGAATTAATTATTGAGTTAAGTCATAGATTAGTTTCTGGAGGAGTAGGATTTTTAGTTCTATTACTTTCGATCTTATCATGGAGAAAATTTGGACATATTAGAGAAACCAAATTATTAGCTTTCTTGTCCACTTTCTTCTTAGTATTACAAGGACTAATAGGTGCTGCAGCTGTAAAATGGGGACAATCTGATTTCGTATTAGCGATGCACTTTGGAATTTCATTGATTTCTTTTGCTGCCATTCTTTTGCTTACTCTCATTATTTTCGAAATCGATAGAAAATTCGATGCGAAATCATTATACATTGCAATAGGAATGCGTAAACAGATGTATGCTATGGCTATATATACTTTAGCCATCACCTACACTGGCGCTCTTGTTCGTCATATTAATGCTAGTTTAGTGTGTGGTAGCTGGCCTTTTTGTAACAATTCAACACCACTTGGATTAGCGAACTTTAACCTTCATCAGTGGATTCAAATGGGGCACCGTTTGGCTGCAGGAATTCTAGTTGTCTGGGTAATCATTCTATTCAGGAAGGTGATGAAGGAGTATAAAACAAGTAAAGTCATGCGGAGTGGATGGATTGTTGCGCTAGCTTTGATTCTATTTCAAGTTTTCTTAGGGGCAATGATCATTGTAACCAAACTCAATTTAATGATTGCTTTATTACATGCTCTAATCGTAGCGTGTTTCTTTGGAATACTCAGTTACTTTATTCTTCTTTCATCTCGAAGTTCCAGGTATAAAAAAGATGCTAAAAACCATCACACAGAATATGTTTCTTAATTATAGGTTCTACTAGCTACAAAAAACCGTACAGGTCTTATTTAGACCTGTACGGTTTTTATATTATTCATGTTCCGTAGCTATTTGCAATCGTACACCGTAAGGGTCTTCGACTCATACAAACATAGCACCCCAAAACATCTTATCGAAGGCATTAATACATTGCCCCTTGCGATAATCCTTCAAAAGCTTTTCTAGCATCAGTTTCACTTTTAAACTCTAGTGTTAGCTACATTAGTTCGAGCTTGTGCTTCCCCACTTTTACATCATCTGCCATAAAGAAATAACTATCCCTGCTATTAATACCAATGCATGATACGTTCTTTAATTTCCTCACTTACTTGAGGAGCTTCTTCAAAAGTTCTTAAATCTATAATCAACCCACCTAACGCTTTCTCATAAAAAGGTCCTTGTTCTATAGCATCGTTACAAAACAAGTATGGATATATTCTTGCCATTTTGTATCCAACTCCCTTTTATAATTGTCTATTATAGTTAAACAATGCATAAAGAAACGATTGTTCTTATTTTTAGAGAATAACTTCTTGCGATGCTAACCCTTAGTTAGCTTATATTTAGGATCTTCAATTATTCCAGTCTAGAGCAATTGATTATATCTACATACAAACCCAAAATTTCACCATTTCCTGAATAATATAAAAGGTGCAGTATATTTTACTGCACCTCATACATCACTCAAATTCAACTAATAAGTCACCTACATGTATAGCTCCTCCATTATTCACGTAAATATCTTTTATTTTACCCTCAAATGGCGCTTGTACAGTGGTTTCCATCTTCATAGCTTCCGTAATCATGATGTGATCACCTTTATTTACTTTTTCTCCTTTCTCAGCGATTACCTTTATCACTGTCCCAGGCATCGTTGCACCAATGTGCTTATCATTATCTTTATCCGCTTTTGGTCTTTCCTCCACTGCAGATTTAATACTATCATCTTTTACAACAATCTCTCTAGGTTGACCATTTAATTCGAAATATACAACACGAGTGCCATCTGCCTGAGGTTCACCAATGGATACTAGTTTTACTATTAAAGTTTTACCTTGTTCAATTTCGATATCAATTTCCTCACCTAAGCGCATTCCATAAAAGAACGTTAAAGTATCAAGTACTGACATATCACCATACTGCTCATAGAATTGATGATAATCCATAAATACTTTTGGATAGAGAGCGTAAGTAATCATGTCAAAACTAGTGATTTGTCTGTCTAGCTTATGAAACAAAGTTTCTTTTAAATCTTTGAAATCCACAGGGTCAAGAAGCTCTCCCGGGCGTCTAGTAATGGGATTTCTCCCTTTAAGTATGATGCGTTGTAATTCTTGGGGAAACCCTTGATATGGTTGTCCAAGGTACCCTTCAAAAAATTCGATAACCGAATCAGGAAAGTCAATAGATTCTCCTTGCTCATAAATGTCATCTTCATTTAAGTTATTCTGAACCATAAATAAGGCCATATCTCCAACAACTTTTGAAGAAGGAGTAACTTTAACGAGGTCTCCAAACATATCATTGACACGTCGATACATTTTTTTGACTTCATCCCATCTCTCTTCCAAACCAACAGCTTTAGCCTGTTGTTGCAAGTTACTATATTGACCTCCGGGCATTTCGTGATCATACACCTCTGAATTCGGTGCCATCATTCCACTTTCGAAATCCTGGTAATACTTTCGAATATCATGCCAATATAACCCTAAATCCTCATATGCATTAACATTAATATTCGGTTGTCGTTTGTTGCCTTCAAGTGCATGATAAAGGCTTGTAGCGCTAGGTTGTGACGTTAAACCAGCCATTGAACTAGCTGCCACATCTACTGCATCTACACCCGCTTCTATGGCCCTTGCATATGTGAATATTCCGTTTCCGCTTGTATCGTGTGTATGAAGATGAATTGGAATATCCACCGATTCTTTTAGGGATGATATTAATTGATAGGCAGCTTCAGGTTTAAGCAATCCTGCCATATCTTTAATGCCTAATATATGTGATCCTGCATTTTCAAGTTCTTTTGCCAAGTTCACATAGTAATTCAAATCGTACTTTGTTTTGGAAGGGTCTAGAATATCTCCTGTGTAACACATAGATGCTTCTGCAATCTTATCGTTGTTTCGAACAGCTTCGATAGCTAAGGTCATACCCTTTACCCAATTTAAACTATCAAAGATGCGGAAAACGTCTATTCCTGCTTGACTACTCTTTTCAACAAATTCACGAATAAGGTTGTCTGGATAGTTTTTATATCCTACCGCGTTACTAGCCCGTAAGAGCATTTGGAATAAAACATTTGGCATTTTGTCTCTCATATGAATTAAACGCTGCCATGGATCTTCTTTTAAGAAACGATAGGAAACATCAAATGTAGCGCCTCCCCACATTTCAACTGAAAAAAGTTCAGGAAGAAGCTTTGCAGTTGGCTCAGCAATATGTTCTAAATCTTTAGAGCGAATGCGTGTAGCGAGCAACGACTGGTGGGCATCACGAAATGTGGTGTCTGTATAGAGTACACGGTCTTGTGCTTTCAACCAATTCGCTACAGCTTCTGGTCCTTGCTCATCTAGCATTTGTTTTGTTCCTCTTGGAATTTCTGTATAAGGTTTCACATCAGGCATCCTTGGTTTATGCAGTGCAGGCTTTTTCTTTTTTTCAGTCCCTTGGAAGCCATTTACCGTAGTAGAAGCAATATAAGAGAGCATTTTCGTACCACGATCTTTACGCTTAGGAAATACAAATAGTTCAGGTGATTGATCAATAAAAGTAGTGTCATATTCACCATTTAAAAATTTCGAATGCAAGATAACGTTTTCAAGAAAAGGTATGTTGGTTTTAATACCACGAATTCGAAATTCCTTTAAGTTTCGTACCATCTTATTAGCTGCCTGTTCAAAACTAAGTGCCCATGTTGAAACTTTAACTAATAATGAATCATAGTGTGGAGAAATAACAGCCCCTTGAAACCCATTTCCAGCGTCTAATCGTACTCCAAATCCGCCACCAGTACGATATGCCATAATTTTACCTGTATCGGGCATGAAATTATTCAAAGGATCCTCTGTCGTTACACGAGATTGGATAGCATAACCATGTGTTTTTATATCAGTTTGTACTGGAATACCTATCGGTTGTTCAAATAAGTTATATCCTTCTGCAATCATGATTTGAGTTTGAACAATATCAATACCTGTAATTAATTCGGTTATGGTATGTTCAACCTGAACACGAGGATTCACCTCAATAAAGAAGAATTCATCACCTGAGACGAGAAATTCCACTGTACCCGCATTTATATACTGAACATTCTTCATAAGTTGTACGGCTGAATCACAAATCTTCTCTCTTAACCCATTTGGTAGAGATACACTTGGTGCAACCTCTACAACTTTTTGGTGGCGTCGCTGAACGGAACAATCACGTTCATAAAGATGTACGATATTCCCATCTACATCTCCCAAAATTTGAACTTCTATGTGTTTTGGATTTTCTACAAGTTTTTCTACATAAACTTCATCGCTACCAAATGCTGCTTTTGCCTCGGATTTAGCTCGATCATAAGAATCACTTAGTGTATCCTCACTTCGAACGATTCTCATCCCACGGCCTCCACCACCAAGTGAGGCCTTAATAATGATAGGAAAGCCATGTTTTTGCCCAAACTCTCGTACTTCTTCTAATCCCGAAACAGGTCCATCAGTACCAGGAATAACAGGTATATCAGCTTCTATAGCTTGATATCTTGCTTTTACTTTATCGCCAAACATATGTAAATGGGTACTTGTCGGACCGATAAACGTAATGCCTTCATCTTCACAACGCTTCGCAAAATGAATATTTTCTGATAAAAAACCATATCCTGGATGTATCGCATCAACGCCGACACTTTTAGCGGTTTCAATAATTCCTTCAATATCAAGGTAAGCATCAATAGGCTTCTTTCCTTCACCAATTAAATATGCTTCATCTGCTTTGTAACGATGGTAGGAACCACTATCCTCTTTTGAATAAATAGCAACAGTTCGAATGTTCAACTCTGTACATGCTCGAAATACACGGATTGCAATTTCACCACGATTTGCTACTAAGACCTTATTGATCTTTTGGTATTCACCCATGGTTGTCCTCCTTTAGGTTGTGTTGCACTATTTGTCGTTGTCTTTCGATTTTCCATATCTTCATCAACGGCTTGCTTCGTAAATGTATAATCTTCCTGAAGCTTTGCCTGTTTTGCAACGTTATTCAAAATTCCCATCGAAGCTAATAGAACAATTAATGAGGACCCTCCATAACTTACAAATGGCAATGGAACACCTGTGATTGGTAAAATCCCACTAATTGCTCCTAAATTAATAAACGCTTGGATTCCTATCATGGAAGAGATCCCAATAGCTAATAAACTACCGAAACCATCTTTACATTTTCGTGCTACATATAGTCCACGCAATACTATTAATGCCATAAGTCCAAGAGTAATTAGCACTCCTAGTACACCAAGCTCCTCAGCAACAACGGCCATAATAAAATCAGTGTGTGGCTCTAATAGATATCCTAATTTCTGCACACTTTGTCCTAAGCCCTCACCCGTTAATCCGCCAGTACCAATAGCTATGTAGGATTGAATTAGATGATAACCATCTGATTCTGGAAGTTGGAAAGGCTGATAGGCACCAGTGAACCTCGCTATTCGTT
This sequence comes from Pontibacillus yanchengensis, assembly GCF_009856295.1. NCBI lineage: Bacteria > Bacillati > Bacillota > Bacilli > Caryophanales > Bacillaceae > Pontibacillus > Pontibacillus yanchengensis. The sequence goes on from NZ_WMEU01000001.1 coordinate 463,547, forward strand.
CATCTGAAGTCATTTTTGGAAGTGCTAAAATAATACAAATCGCTCCTGTAATGCCTAACAGAAAAATATGACGAAAACGAATACCAGAACTAATAATTACAGCACATGCCATTAAAAAGATAATTGCCGCTGTACCTATATCTGGTTGGATACCAATAAGCGCTAATATTGCAATTGTCAAAGCAATAGGTGGCAAAACGGCTTTTGTAAAATCCTGAATATAAGCTTGCTTCTTGGATAAAACAGAAGCTAAGTACATGATTAACCCAATCTTTGCTGCTTCAGCAGGTTGGAAACTAACTGGCCCAAAATCAAACCATGAATTTGCATTCCCCTTGTTACTTCCCACAATTAACACTAAGACTAGGGTTGATAATACAAAAAAAATAATTAACGGCATCAACTTTTGATACTTTTGATAAGGAAAAAACATGGTGATAACAAATGCTATTAATCCTAAAACAACCCACTGAATTTGCTTTGTTAAGTAATATGTGCTTGGAACATCAAACTTCACAACCCCATAAACCATCGAAGCACTATAGATCATAATTACACCAAAAGCAGTGAGTACTAATGGGGCAAATATTAATGTGAAATCAAAATTTTTAAATATTTTTTTCATAACGTCCATCCTTATGTAAGAATATCGGTAGTGGTGATACTCTTATTTATGTATTTTCTCTGCTGTATGTGGAACACTTATCGACACTTTTCACAAGCGTTTTTCTACTGTATTAATTTTTACTAGATGAAAGAAGCATTCTCCTGCTTTTTTTTCAAAAATATTTTACTTTTTATATATAACCGTTCGAAAAGTAAATTCCAATTAAGTCAGTACATCGTCACTTTTAGTTAGAAAACAATGTTATTGAGTCTATTCCCTTGTGTTTGTCTCTTTTCCTGATTTTGAAAGTGAGTCTTCATAAAGCAAAAAAACTCAAATTATCACCACGTGGTGTAATTTGAGTTTGAAAATCACGAATTTTGTGAAGCTTCGTGTAAAGCATTCATTTCTTGCTCTAAATTCTCGAGAAGTTTTTTGCCGTCTTCTTCGTTAATTAAATTTAAACGAACCGCAAAATCTATTTCTCGAGATAAACCGAACATTTGTGTATCGAGAACCTCTTCATATAGAGGGCATTGCGGCATGGTTAGATTATCCATCTGAACTCTAATGAGTCTTGCAATTTTTTCAGCATCGGCCTTAAGAAGGGCATATGCTTGTTGGCGATGATCAACCGCTACTTCAGATGACACGTTAATCCCCTCCGATTAAAACAGACTTTCTTGTATTTATATTAGCGTCTCACAAAGAAAAATGCAAGCAAAGATATGCTTTTTGCACATCTTAGAGACTTATATAAAACTGTTTCCTGAATGGAAAAGAGATCATTTAGAAAATAAATAGGTCTTCTCGATTCGCTAACATTTCTAATAGATGCATACCTACTACGCTATTCCCTTTTTCGTCAAGAGCTGGTCCAAATACAGCAATCCCACCTAAATCTTTATGTGCCCCCATTATTGCCCCAGAAACTCCACTTTTCGCAGGAATTCCAACGCGTATAGCAAATGATCCTGATGCATCATACATTCCACACGTAACCATGAATGTCTTGCAAATCCGAGCATAGTGTTGAGGTATAATTTGTCTACCCGTATCTAAGTCCATTCCTTCATTGGCAAACACAGCTCCTATTCGAGCCAATTGCTGAATGTTAACCCCAATTGCACATTGTTTCGTATAAGTATCCAGAAGTTCTTCTACACTGCCTTCTACAACACCTGTTTGCTTCATAAAGAAACTTAAAGACCGATTTAAATAAGCTGTTTCAAATTCCGATGAAGCGACTTCTTCATTATACGTTATTGTATTGTCACCTGATAATTCATGTACGAAGGCTAGCAAACGTCCAACTTTTTGATCGGGCGACGATCCTTCTATCATATCGGTAACAGCTAAGGCTCCTGCATTTATCATGGGATTTAATGGTTTTGAAGGATTGGATGTTTCTAATTTTGCTATAGAATGAAACGGATCACCTGTTGGCTCCATTCCTACTTTTGAAAATACGTAATCTTCTCCTTGATCCATCAATGCCAATGCTAGTGATATAACCTTTGAAATACTTTGTAAGGTAAACGTATGTTCAAGATTTCCCGCCTTTATACATTCACCATTCAGATGAACAATGCTAATCGCAATATTCTCAGGGTTTTGTTTCGCTAATGCTGGAATATAATCTGGTACTTTACCTAAATGAGTAAATGAATGAACATGGTTAATCCATCCCTCTAGTTGATGTTGGTTCACTTTTTTTCGCAAGATTATGCCTCCTTTAATGCATGAGTGGAAAATATTCGATATACTAGGAAAAGAATCTTTTACATAGGAAGGGTGCCATATTATTGGTTATTCAAATAACTGGAAATGTTCATTATACAATTACGCTAGACCCCACCGTTTGGATTTTTGATGATCGAAAAATCGATTTTTCGGAAGCGTTCACATCTACTGAAACTCTAAAAGACAATGAAGAAGATGATCTTCGAAAAGCCGCACAAATCTGGGATAGAGAAATTTATCAACAAAAATTAGATCCCCCAGTTAATAAAAGTATTTCCACATTTGATAAAAAGAAAATACTTGAAGGAACATATGTAATGCCTATCCACCACTTTTTGGAACACGCTCAATTAAAGGATAACGCAAGTATTGTTACATTGGAAACGATAGATGGTCCAGTTCAGATTAGTGTACATGATCTAAAACAATCACTATTATTGTTTGCCCAAGACGGCAAACCCATTCAAGAACAAGGCCCTGTTCATTTATACTATATGGATGGGTCAAACAAGCAGACTCCTCTTAAAGGGATACAGAAAGTAGTCGTAGAGTAAACATATTTGATTATTGATTTGTGTAAAATACCTTCATAATTGATAAAAGAGCTTGGAATCGTCCAAGCTCTTTTTTGTTATTCTATAATCGCCCCATTACCTTGAAGAATTGGATTCAAGATATATTCAAAAGGTGATGGGTCCGATACTTGAAAAGTGGAAGGGGGTTACGGTGAAGCAACTCGCTTTCCTGCAGGCGAGCTGGTGAGCCTTCTCAGTCGCTTTGCTCCCTCCGGGGTCTCACCCAACCTCGGGAGTCTCGTAGTTCCCCTTCACCCCCCCAGACGGGTAATAGCTATCGGACCCACGGCCTAAATCTACGGAAACATCCCTCTTTCGGGATTACCAAATTTATCCCGATTTCAAGTTTCAAGATTATGCTTCTTAATTTGGATAATGAAATATATAAAAAAACGCAAGGGAGTTCAAAATTGAACCATCCTTGCGTTTTTTTTATTTTTAGTATCGGTAGGAGAAACACACCCCTCCATTCCAAACAATCAATACATTACAAGAAATCCGCTGCAAGTTGTGCTAAAGGAGATCGCTCTCCTTTCACAAGTTTTACATGACCACTTAATTTCTGATCTTTAAACTTTTCCACTACATGAATGAGACCGTTATTGTATTCATCCAAATACGGATGATCGATTTGATGAGGGTCCCCTAGAAGGACAATCTTACTACCTTCTCCGATCCTAGTCAGAATTGTTTTCACTTCGTGCTTGGTTAAATTTTGAGCTTCATCAATTAGTATTAACTGTTCTGGTATGCTTCTGCCCCTAATGTATGTAAGAGCTTCCACTTGTATGGAACCTATACCAGAAAGAATTTCATCTAATTCACCTGGTTTCTTTACATCAAATAAATACTCAAGATTGTCATAAATGGGTTGCATCCAAGGGCGTAACTTTTCTTCTTTCTCCCCTGGCAGATATCCTATATCTTTGCCCATAGGAACCACTGGACGAGCAACTAATAATTTTTTGTAAAACCCAAAATCTTCAATTTGCATCAAGCCTGCCGCTAAAGCTAGTAACGTTTTTCCGGTACCTGCTTTACCTGCAATCGTTACAAGCGGTATATCTCTCCGTAATAGTAATTCTAATGCCATAACTTGTTGAGCGTTTCTAGGACGGATACCCCAGGCTTGCTCGTTTTGAAAGCGACATTTTTGCAACAACCCTTCCTGATTACGAACCATGCCAATTGCAGAATGTGAAGGATTTGTCCTATTTTTAAGGATGATGAACTCATTTGGATGTAGTGCTTCTGCAACTTGTTGTTGCAAATCCAACTCTCCTGTTTGAAAGAACAAGTTAATTTCATCTTCACTTACATAAAGCTCTTTAAAACCATTGTAAATGGCGTCTTCATTCACTGCACGCTCACTAAGAAAATCCTCTGCAATTAATCCAATCGAATCGGCTTTAATCCGCATTAACATATCTTTTGAAACAAGTGTGACTTCTTTCTCAGAACCCTTTTCTTTTTCTTCTAAATGCAAATTCAGCGCCACGGCTAATATCCGATTATCATTTGTCCGTTCTACAAAAGCATCCTCAAGCTTGGAAAAAGACTTGTGATTGAGTTCTACCCTAAGTGTACCTCCACTGATTAACTTCACTCCATCGTGAAGCTTCCCTTGAACTCTAAGTTTATCCATAATTCTTGAAACTTCACGAGCATTTCGGCCGATTTCATCCATGTTTCGCTTTTTTGAATCCACTTCTTCCAGTACCACTGCTGGAATAACGATTTCATGTTTTTCGAAAGAATAAATGGAATTGGGATCTTGCAACAGAACATTTGTATCTATGACATAAATTTTGTCCATTCAGCCGCCTCCTGAGAATTTGTCTACATAGTTTGGCAAGGCTTCCTGATAAAACTATATGCAAGAATGTATAAAGTTAGACGAACTTCAAAATATATGAACAAATAAAGGAGGAAAATATGATGCGATTTCTCATAACTCTATTTGTTTTATTAGGTCTAGTTGCATGTCAAAATCAAGAAGAAGAAAGCCTTCCCAAACAAAAAAGTGAATCGCCGATTGTTGAGGTCCAAGATTCCGATCCGGTACCAAAACAAAAACTAAATAATCGAGAGCAAGCTAATCACTTAGCGAAGGTCGCAAATGAAGTGCCTGATGTTAACAATGCTACATCATTAGTAGCTGGTCCTTATGTAGTTGTAGCGATTGATGTTGATAAAGACTTAGATCGCTCGCGTGTAGGTTCTATAAAATATTCAGTAGCCGAAGCAATGAAAAAAGATCCTTATGGTAAAAATGCTGTTGTTATAGCTGATGCTGATGGATATGAACGTATCAAACAAATGGCACGTAAAGTACGTGAAGGACAGACTGTTCAAGGAATTACAGATGAACTAGCTGCAATTGTAGGTCGATATATGCCTGAAGTTCCTGTTCCTGAACAAAAGCTATCAGAGCCTGACCAGAACAAAAAAACTATTCCAAAAAAACAGAAGCAAGAGCTTGATAACATTGAAGATGAACAATCCAATCATTATAAATGATTAGTCTACCAAAACGGGTAATATAACCCCCTTTACAAGATATGGATCAGTTGATATGTATGTAGTTTAGTTCTTTTCATCACAAATTGAACCTTGTAGGAATAAGCTTATCTTGCTTTTACAAACTCTTAACATTAACTAAAAACTTTATAAAAGTCGGTAAAAAAAGGTAAACACTTTGCTCTAGTTTGTAATCGCTAAAACCATACAACCAAGAGGCTTATCATAGACTTGCTTTACTACTATAAACAAAATGCCTAAATCCTTATTAGGATTTAGGCATTTTGTTTACGTTGAATTTCTTCTGGGTCTTCATCATCTTTTACTTCGTTGTAGTATTGAACCCCGAATTGAGATCCCTCATCGACCATTTTTGTGTTTTCAATAGAGTCAAACTCAGGTACCCCTGCTTTTTCTACTGGTAAATCATTGTTATGTTCATTCTTTAATGATCCTTGTACTGATTCAGTTAATGATTTAGCTTTTTGTTTCACTTTTTCTCTTCGTTGTTCATCTTTAAGTAATAATGCTGCCGCTCCAGCACTTACTGCCCCAATAGTAGAATAAATAAAACGTTTCTTCATATTTTCATCTCCCTTTGTTTGTACTTGTAATCCTTTTCCCACAAAGGGTCGATTCTAAACAACTAGTTTACCTTAAATTTTCAGAGCATTCATCACTTGGTTATCAAGTTTGGCCGCAGCTCTATTATCATATGTTTTTTCGTATTCAGGTGCATTTGCAATCTTTGCTCCATAAAACATTACATCTCTTACTTCTTCTATTGTCAGTTCAATCATAGCAAGCTTTAAAGGAACACCTTCTATGTTATCCTTTTCAATAACAGCTTTTCCTTTTATCGCATAGGTAGAGTCATCAGTAATTAGGGTTATAACAATATAGGGATGGTTTCTTATGTTTTCTACGATTTTAGACCGATTATCAATTGCAAAACGTATGCAAAATGCTGATGGAGCGTACACCCAACTAATTGCATTAACCATAGGGGTAGCTGTTTCATAGTCGATGGTAGATAAGAGCACGTAGCGTTCACTCTGGAGTGTTTGATATTGTACTTCATTTAACTTTTTCTCAACTTGATTAGCCATCTTTCTCCCTCCTAAAAATAGAAAAATCAAATCGATTATACATGGACTATCTGTCTTGTTACTAAGAAATCATTCTACACTTAACTTATGGATGTAGTGAAAGAAACATTCGAAGGCAGTCCATAAACATGTTACAATATATAGGCAAAGGTACAAATTGAGGTGAGAAATATGCGAGTAAAATGTGTTTTGTGCGATTCTGTCGAAAAAATCGATAGCAATTGCTTGCAAGCGAAACGAATGAGAAACAGACGAATTCATACCTTTATGTGCTCAACTTGCCATGATCGAATTGAAGAAAAGACGAATGCTCGGAAATCTACAGGTAATTTCAAATTGTATCGTGAACCTGTAAAAGAACAGCATCTATCTTAATATTTGATACAAAAATGCTATTGATTTTATAAAAAGGGAGACTCTTTAAAATGAGTCTCCCTTTATTCATAGTTTGGAAATTTATGAGGTTCTTCTTGGATAGTGTCATTCATGCAATCAATTAATTCTATTGGGAAACGAAACTCTCTAGCTCCAGTTATAGTCTGGCAATGAACAAGATACATTTCTTCTTTCTTTGACACTTGCATTTCGTTAATCTGATACTTTTCTTCAAGCATTTCCTCAAAGAAATCCCTAGTCTCTTGGGCCGCTTTATCTTCAGGCCTTTTACTTGCAACCGTCTGAATTGATAGCCAATTATAAACCATATCTTGCATGGAATGCATCCACATACCCCCTATTCACTTTGTGGGCGATCTTTACGCTCCCGATGTAACCGAAACCTATATATACCTAATACGACAGATGAAATAAGTAATCCTTCTGCAATTGGTAAAGATAAACCAAAGAATGTAAGTATCATGCAGCCTACGGCAAGAACTACATAAACTATAGCAGATTTTAGTATAGGTAGCTGCTTAGCAAAGCCTAACTTATAGGTAAGAATAGATAAAAACAGTATAATCAGATAGAGAAATATAACCCCTCTGATTGCTATAGCCACTTCACTATCATTATTTAAATTTAATTCATCACCTAGTCCATTAAATAATAGTTTCGCAAAAAATGATAAATCATTCGGTACTTGAATCATATCCTCTGTTTGATTCATTGGTGTTCCTCCTAATTCTCCAACATCAAATCTCTTTTTAATGATACTAAATCTCTCTTCTTCCTGCTACCCTTATATTAGTGACATTTTTCAAATCCAATAAAATACTGTAAACTTAAATGCAAAACATCTTAGACGAGGTGAGATACATATGAAAAAAATTAACGTACCATTCCTACTATTAGCCCTTTTAGCCGTTTTTTGTTTTATGCTCGTAGGAGTAGCAATTGGTTATCGTTCTGTAATAGGGTCTATATTTTTTCTATTACTTGGTTTTAGTGTAATGGGATATGGTTTTACCATTAAGCGAAAACAAAGACTTTCACAACAATCATAGGTTATGGAAGCTTCAATAGATGTAAACGCCTTTCACGTTACATTAAACTGACCTATGAAACTCTACCACAAAAAGCAAAATGACTCTTTAAAACCCATGATAGAAAGCAATCATGGGTTTCGTTAATGTCTCCTCTATTTGCTAAGAAGGAATTTGATGAAGGCTGCTGCAACAGTAGCGCAAATCGGGTTAGCGCCATGTGTGCTATTTCTATTTACAGGTTCGTTTGAACTATTCTTTACGATTTCAACTCAATATGTTCATCAATAATTTCTTGATGTATGGCTGAATTACAGGTAATGATTGAGTTTTTATCAAGAAGTGTAATAGGTTCTCCGTCTGCTTGAGTTGTTATACCTCCTACCTCTTGAACCAAAATTACGCCTGCAGCTATATCCCAAGGAGAAAGTTGCATCGTGACATAAGCATCTACAATCCCTTCTGCAACAAAAGCGAACTCTAATGCTGCAGAACCATAGGATCTCGTCCCTCTTGCTTTTCTTATTAATGATTGCAATCCTTCTTTATGAACTAGCTTATTATCGATGGACCAGAAATGATTTAATCCAATAATTGATTGTTCTAACTTTCTGTCTTCAGGTAACAAAGGTAGCTTTGAATCGTTTTTATAAGCACCCTCCCCGCGCTTAGCATGATATAGACAGTCTTTCATCACATCATAAATCAGACCAATTTCTCCAACCCCATCCTGATAGATACCTACTGAAATAGCAAAATGTTGCTTCTGGTGAACAAAATTCATCGTTCCATCTATAGGATCTACAATCCATACAGTCCCTTGAACATGATCAATATCATCTCCAAAACCTTCTTCTCCTAATACTTGATGATCAGGATATTGGTCCCGTACTCGCTCAATAAAAAATCGCTCTGTCTCTTGATCTAATTCTGTAACCAGGTCATTAGGACTCGATTTCGTTTCAATTACAATCGGTTTGTCCATCTTAGCTCGGATACGTTCCCCCGCTTCAAGTACCCAGCTTTTAGCTTGTTGGTATATTTGCTGCTTTTCCTGATCATTCATACAATAGTGCTCCTTTTATTCAAGATTAACGTTTTGTTCTTTAGAAAAAGACATATCTGATGAAACCATCTTAACTTCTATAGAACTCTTATTAAGTAAACTTTTCCATATTAAATACAATAGTGTAAGTGTATCAGACATTAGAATTAAGTTCACTTCGACCTACTTATAGGTTTCGCATATGAAAGTATATTAAACATAGAAAAGAACGAGCATGATTGCTCGTTCTTGGACACTTATTGTTGTAATGTAATCCATTCTAAACGTAGTGCTTCTAATTTATCTTTCGTTATGTTCATTTTTTCTTGATCATCTTGTTCCATCGCCTCATGTAGATTCATTAGTTCATAATCAATTTCCATCTTCAGGACTGGCATGCGCTCCATTACCTTTCTTTCATTTAATGCATCCATGACACGCTTCATTTTGTCACTCCCTTTTAGAGCTTTGTAGTAATATATGTTAGAAGCAAATAACCTGACAAATGTTTTATTACTTTTATTTATCCAAATCCCTCTATATTCAAACCTATCCATGAAAATTGGGTATTCTCCTAGAAATGTGTTAAAATTTGATAGCTACCCAAAACAATAAAAAAACGTACGTCAAAATATAACGATAACCTGTAATTATTTTCGTACTGATCACAGAAAGGAGTTTTGATAATGAATCATTTCCCTGGCTTTACTCAAAAGGATTTTGATGTGTTTACCATTTCAGGACTCGAGGAACGAATGGAAGCCCTAAAGTCGAATGTATCACCAAAACTAGAATTTGCTGCTCAAGAATTAGCTCCATACCTTACATCTATTACTGGTGATGAAATGTTTGTACATGTGGCCAAGCACGCTCGTAGAACAACGAACCCTCCAAATGATACATGGGCTGCTTTAGCCAATAGTAAAAAAGGCTATAAGAAATTACCACATTTTCAGATAGGCTTATGGGAAAGTCATGTATTTATCTGGTTTGCAGTTATCTATGAAAGTCCGATAAAACAAGATTTTGCTAAAGTGCTTAAACAAAATCTTAAACAAGTTCGTGATTATATTCCAGCTGATTATGTTTGGTCCAAAGACCATACTAAACCTGAAGCTATTCCTAACAAGGATCTGTCAGATGAAGAATTCGAAGGACTTGTAGATCGTTTACAAAACGTCAAAAAAGCAGAATTGTTATGCGGAGTTCACATTGATCGTCACGATGTGGTTCTTCAAGATCACGATGCGTTTATTGAAAAATGTGAAGAGATATTTCATAAGCTGGAATACTTGTATCGTCTAACAAAAGAAATTGAGTAAACCAGATAATTAACTAATTTATAAAATCGATGTTTGATTAAAGTTTTGTAAATTTGTTAGGGTTAAATAGGCAAACAACGTACTAGAGGTATGATGTATGTTATAATATTTAAGTTCAACGAGAACGCCATTTGAATTGATAGAGGAGAGTATATCAAATGAACGTAAGACAAGATCTACGAAACATTGCAATTATCGCGCACGTTGACCACGGGAAAACAACTTTAGTCGACCAGATGCTACGCCACTCTGGAACATTCCGTGACAATGAAAACGTAGATGATCGCGCAATGGATTCCAACGACTTAGAAAAAGAACGTGGTATTACCATTTTAGCTAAAAATACAGCAATCAATTACAACGATACCCGAGTGAACATCTTAGATACACCTGGTCACGCGGACTTCGGCGGTGAAGTTGAACGTATTTTGAAAATGGTTGATGGCGTTATGTTAGTAGTAGACGCATATGAAGGCTGTATGCCTCAAACGCGTTTCGTGTTGAAAAAAGCACTAGAACAGAAACTAACTCCTGTTGTTTGTTTAAATAAAATCGATCGCCCAAATGCCCGCCCTGAAGAAGTGGTCGATGAAGTATTAGATTTATTTATTGAACTAGGTGCTGACGAAGACCAGTTAGAATTCCCTGTTGTTTATGCTTCCGCATTACAAGGAACTTCAGGCTATGAAGCTGATGAGCAAAATGAAACAATGGATCCAATTTTCAACACAATCCTTGATTCCATCCCAGCTCCAGTTGATAACACGGAAGACCCATTACAATTCCAAATTACGTTATTAGATTACAACGAATTCCTAGGCCGTATCGGTGTTGGACGTGTTTTCCGAGGTGGTATGAAAGTCGGCCAACAAGTTGCTCTTATGAAGAAAGATGGATCGGTTCAAAACTTCCGTATTACTAAATTATTTGGTTTTATCGGACTTAAACGAATTGAAATTGAAGAAGCAAAAGCTGGAGATATCGTAGCCATTTCAGGTATTGAAGGTATTAACGTAGGTGAAACAGTTGCAGATGTGAATAATCAAGAAGCTCTTGAGATTCCTCGAATTGATGAACCTACCCTACAAATGACGTTCCTAACAAACAACAGCCCATTTGCAGGTAAAGAGGGTGAATTCATTACAGCACGTAAGATTGAAGAACGTCTTCGTACGCAATTAGAGACAGACGTAAGCTTACGTGTAGAAGAAACAGAATCACCTGATAAATGGGTTGTAAGCGGACGTGGTGAACTTCACCTTTCCATCCTTATTGAAAACATGCGCCGTGAAGGTTATGAACTACAGCTTTCTAAGCCACAGGTTATCATTAAAGAAATTGATGGAGTAAAACATGAGCCGATGGAGCATGTACAAGTAGACGTTCCAGAAGATTACACTGGAACTGTCATGGAATCATTAGGCTATCGTAAAGGTGAAATGCTTGATATGATTAACCAAGGAAACGGACAAGTACGTATCGAATTCAAAGTACCTTCTCGTGGTTTGATTGGTTATTCTACTGAATTCATGTCCCAAACACGCGGTTACGGAATTATCAACCACACATTTAGTGGTTATGAACCTCTACTAGGTGGTACTGTTGGCGGACGTCGTCAAGGTGTTCTTGTTGCTCTTGAGAATGGTAAAGCTACCACATATGGCATCATGCAACTTGAAGACCGAGGCACTATTTTCGTAGAACCAACTACAGAAGTTTATGCTGGTATGATTGTTGGTGAACACAACCGTGATAATGACTTAACAGTAAATATCACGAAAGAAAAACACTTAACAAACGTTCGTTCTGCCAATAAGGACACAACCAATTCCATTAAAAGTACTCGTAAATTAACTCTAGAAGAAGCACTTCAATATCTAGATGATGATGAGTTTTGCGAAGTCACCCCTCAAAACGTTCGTTTACGTAAAAAGATTCTTAATAAAAACGAACGTGAGAAAGCAGATAAAGTAAAAAACGGTAAATAGTAAATAATAGATAACCTCATAAAAAATGCGCCTTTTAATAGGCGCATTTTTTTCTTATCATTAAACTTTTATTACCTCATTTGAATCAGTATTTCGAGCTTCTTTCACTATTTGATATAAGGAATAACCTGATTCTTTTTCGAACTGTGAGCCAAGTTTCTTCTCTTCACTTTTTGAAGGGACAACTTGCTTGAATTTTGTATAAGCCTGCATTAAATCATATTGTTTAACACCTTTCTCATAGGCTTGTTCAACAAGCTTATAAAAATTAACAACATCAATGATCTCGTCTGTACTCCAATGCTCTGTATCTAACGGATAATTGTATGCATTCTCTTCACTCATACCTCTTACTCCTTTCATTACGACCATGTTTCGCGAATACAATCCGCTTCTTTTATCATTCGATTCATTAATTCCTTAACAGAAGGGATATCATCAATTCTTCCCGTGATTTGACCAGCCCAACCAAAACCTTTTTGATTATCACCTTCGTAGATATAACGTTGGTTGGCTTCCCCACTAATAAATGATTTTAACACTTCAAACCCTGGCTCGTCCTGTTCCAGTTTCAAAATTTCTTCGGTCCAATTATTTTTTAACGCTCGAGCTGGCGTTCCTAAAGATCGTTTTATAATGACAGTTGAGGTCTCATCCCCCTCAATAAGGTCCTGCTTATAGGACGCATGTGCATGAATACACTCTTTCGTAGCAATAAAACGAGTTCCCATCTCAACACCTTCTGCCCCTAAAGCAAGTGCAGCCATGAATCCTCTTCCATCTCCGACGCCACCTGAGGCTATTGCAGGTATTTGGATACTGTCTACCACTTGAGGAGTAAGCACAAAAGTCCCAATATCACTTCTTCCTAAATGCCCACCACCTTCATGACCGACAACCATAACAGCATCTGCACCTAACTCTTCAGCCTTCACAGCCTGCCGTTTAGCGGCTACAAGAACTAGCTTTTTTATTGGGGAATTTTTCACCATATCCAATACTGGCTTTGGGTTTCCACCTGTAACGGAGATAACTGGCACTTTTTCATCTATAGCAACCTGGACCATATCAGCAAAAGGTCTCCCATGTTGGCCAATGGCAAAATTCACACCAAAGGGTTCGCTAGTTTTTTGCTGAACTTTATGTATTTCTGCTCTCAAAGCTTCAGGATCTTGTAAACTCATCGCTGTTATTTGCCCTAGACCACCAGCATTTGATACAGAAGCAGCTAAATCAGCATAAGCTAAATAAGCCAATCCACCCTGGATAATTGGATATGTGATTCCCAACAACTCAGTAACCCTCGTTTTATACTCCAAATTTCCTTCCTCCCTTTGTAAAATAATCCACTATATTACTAGTATCGTAACAGAAAACACTTCCACAATATAGTAGCTAGTCATCTTCCCTGCTTTTTGCTATAATTTGTTTTTAAGCAAAAAGCAATATAGGGAAACCCATTTTTCACTCCTTATCCTTAATTAACAATATACGTTTCTAAATATAAACGTTCATTCTAATACATAAGAGGTGTTGTCATTGTCACAACAACATACCCCGTTATTTACTGGGCTTGTAGAACATGCAAAACGCAATCCAATCCAATTCCATATACCTGGTCATAAAAAAGGTGTTGGCATGGATGAGGCATTTCGAGACTTTATTGGTGAACATGCACTAGCCATAGACTTAATCAATATTAGCCCTTTAGATGATCTTCATCACCCTCACGGAATGATTAAAGAAGCCCAACAGTTAGCTGCGGAGGCTTTTGGGGCAGATTATACATTCTTCTCCGTTCAAGGTACTAGCGGAGCCATCATGACCATGATTATGTCTGTATGTAAGCCAGGAGATAAACTTATCGTACCGAGAAACGTTCATAAATCTGTGACTTCCGCTATTATTTTTTCTGGGGCGACCCCCATTTTCATTCACCCTGAATTAGACGAACAACTAGGAATTTCTCACGGCATAACTCCTGAAGCTGTAGAAAAAGCATTAGCAGTTCATCCTGATGCTAAAGGGGTATTTGTAATTAATCCTACCTATTTTGGTATTGCTGCTGATTTGCAAAAAATCGTTACAATCGCTCATGAGTATGATGTTCCTGTACTTGTAGATGAAGCACATGGAGTTCATATTCACTTTCATGACAGTCTCCCACTTTCAGCGATGCAAGCAGGAGCAGATATGGCCGCTACTAGTGTTCATAAATTAGGTGGGTCTTTGACACAAAGCTCTGTATTAAACATCAAACAAGGTTTGGTTTCTCACGAGAGAGTACAATCTGTGTTATCGATGTTAACAACAACATCGACCTCCTATATTCTACTAGCTTCACTTGATGCAGCCAGGAAACACTTGGCTACTAAAGGGACAGCATTAATGGAACAAACAATACGGCTTGCAGAACATACCAGAAGAGCCATTAATGAAATTCCTTCCCTGTTCTGTGTGGGAGGGGAAATCATAGGGAGTAAAGCAACTTTTGACTACGATCCTACTAAACTAATTATTTCGGTAAACCAATTGGGCATAACAGGCTACGATGTAGAAGTATGGTTACGGGAACACTACAATATCGAAGTGGAACTCTCTGACTTGTATAATATTCTATGCATCATTACACCAGGCGACTCAGAGGTGGAGACACAAATCCTTATTGATGCACTTCGTAGGCTTTCTGATAACTTCCAAACAAAGAACCAGACAAATACACCTATACCCGTAAAAGTGCCTGATATACCATTACTAGCCCTCTCCCCAAGAGATGCGTTTTATGCTGATACAGAAACAATACCACTTATTGAAGCTGCGGGCAGAATATCTGCAGAATTCGTAATGGTCTACCCTCCTGGGATTCCAATCTTTTTACCAGGTGAAATAATTACAAAGGATAATATATACTACATTCATGAAAATTTGGATGCTGGATTACCTGTACAAGGACCCGAAGATGAAACACTAAAGCTTATACAAGTAATTAAAGAACGTCGCGCATTTCAGTAATATATTTAAATGAATTGAATTTTAATTAGTATTTGATCATTCCAAAGATATGGATATTAATTATTCAATTATAGAGGCATAATTTTGAAGACTTGAAGTTGAGATAAATTTGGTAATCCCGAAAGAGGGATGTTTCCGTAGATTTAGTTAGAATAAAGGTGGCCGTGGAACAACTCGCGTCCTGCCGGCGAGCTGGCAGGCCTCCTCGAGCCCAAAAATCGGGGCTCTGTGGGGTCTTGCCTAGCTCTTTCTCCGGCGGGACTCTCCTTGTTATACGGCCACCTTTGCTAGTATTGGGAGCAACGGATACATTGCGAAGTTAGAGACGTTGAGGTATTTGAATATCTTCTGACGGTTGGTTTACACCCTAGTAAGTTCTAGTATAACAATTGGTTCATAACAAAAAATTCTTTGGCAAGAAAGCCAATGGACACTTAGTTCGCTGTTTGTAAAAAATAAAGTTTTATTTGTCCACAAGTTCTACCCAAAGAGGGTTTTCACTAAAAATAAGAGCTTATATGTCCTATCGGCAGACATACAACATTTGGCCGCGGGTCCGATAGCCATTACCCTGCTGGGGGTGAATGGGAACTACGAGACTCCCGCGGGAGAAAGAGGTTGTTGAGCCCCCGAAGGGAGCAAAGCGACTGTGAAGGCTCACCAGCTCGCCCGCAGGAAAGCGAGTTGTTTCACCGTAACCCCCCTTCCACTTTTCAAGTATCGTACCCATCACCTCTTGAATATATCTCGAATCCAAGTCTTCAACATAATGGGGCTATAATGGAATATCATCCTTACAATATACTAACAAAAGAAAAGCCTGTCACTCTATATGTATGGAGTGGCAGGCTTTTCTATTTGTTTAGCATCTTTACATCTATTCTATTTCTTCGTCATTACACGTTGGACATTTACCGTAAAGAGTTGATACTTTTTCATCTTCAAAGTGATCAATAATTCCCTGACACTCCTGACATACGATTGTACCCATTGATAACTCAACTCCCTTTTTGTTATTTATAAAACGCTTTCAAAAGCTATACTCCTAGTATAATGTGACATACTAATAATTTCAACCCTCTTTTTAGTATGTCACATTATTTTTTCATGTTTTCTTTTCAGATCAATTTGTCTTATATTACATGTTTCATGTACACCTTTCATAGAATACTAGTACAAGTTGTGGAAGGGGGATTGGATGATGGCTGAAAGTGCTTATATAAACTTGGTTGAACAAAGTAAACATCAAACCATTACCTTAAAGGACCTAGCAGAAATAGTAGAGAAGTATCAAAGTGTAGCCAAAAAAACTGGAGCTCAACTGGGATGGGATTACAACTCTTCCTCCTTCCCTTATAAAGTTGAAGAAGCCCAAATTGAAAACGCTTCTTTTCTATTATTACGCGGTACTAATGAAAAATATAGCTACATTTTAATGGGTGTACAAACTATTTTATCTAATGGAGAAAATAATAATTATGTCATACAAATAACATTACTTAATGGATGTACACAAGGAGATAAAAATAAAGCTGTTGAATTTGCAAAATTTATTGCTCATCAAGTCGAAGGAGAACTAATATTATTTAACGGCCGAAAGATGTATTTTTATAAACGTAGATAACAGATAGTCTATAGAGAAGATACATTACTTATATAAAAACCTGGAACTCCACTCAGAGTCCCAGGTTTTTCAAATTATATTAAGGTGTTTTTATCTCTTCTGGGCGCACAAAGCTATACCCTTTTTCTCTTAGTCGTTTAACTATATCGTCTAACGCTTTTGCCGTCCATTCACGATCATGCATCAGTAAGTTAGCACCACTATGCAACAGGTTTGTGTTAACCATAATGTCAGCAATAGCCTCTTCTGACATGTATTCTTGATTCCAGTCGTAACCATAAGTCCAGTTCATTACTAACATATTTTCTTCTAGAGAAGTTTGAGTTGAGTAATCTGTATTAGCGCCATGAGGGGCTCTGAAGAATACTGGTCTTTCTCCAATTACTTCTTCAATCCTATCGCTTAAAGGAACAATCTGTTCTTGTTGCTCTTCCTTCGTTAGATTTCTTAGATTCTTATGATCCATCGTATGGTTCCCGATAACAAAGCCCATCTCATGTATTTTCTTAAGTGTTTCCTTTTCTTCTTCCGTATCTATAAAATGTCCGTTCACAAAAAAGATTGCTGGTGCATCAAGTCCTTTTAACGTTTTAGCCATATCGAGTGCATGTTTATCTGGCGCGTCGTCAATCGTAAGTAAAACAACCTTCTTTTCCGCATCCCCTATTGGTTTAATGTCCCAGCTCTCTGTAATTTCATATTTAGGTTCAACTGGTTCGTTACTTACTTCCTCTCCTTTTACATTGTTTTCCTTATCTTCTAAAACATTATTGTTTTCTTCCTCATTAACTTCCTCTTTGGAAGAAGATTCTTTGTTCTGACCTTTATTGTCCACCGATTCGTCTGTTTGCTGATCTGAAGATGACGAACTAGCGTTTTGTGTATCTTCTGGTGTCGTATTTCCGTCCTGATTCTCATTTGTATTACCACTTGTTGTTTGATTTTGACCACAGGCGGTTAAAACAAAGATAAGTATCAAGAGGCTGATTGTCTTTCTCATTACCTGACTCCCCCTATACTTTCCATATTGGTGTACATTTCCATTATAATAAATTCCAACTCTTACTCCTATTGTTTTTTACTAATTTTATTTATTAAAATGAATAATGAGTTATTTTGACCTAATCTATATTACAATAGAATGGACAAACTAAAAAAGGTGAGGATTATTATTAACGCTTTAAAGAAATTAAATTTATTTGGAGGGCGAACATTAAAAACAGGCGTATCTGTTTTTCTTACAGCATTTATATGTCTTTTATTTGAATTGCCTGTAATGTTTGCTGTAATTACTGCAATCGTGACTATTGAGAATACAGCAGCGGACTCCATAAAAAAAGCAATGGTTCGATTTCCCGCTTCTGCAATAGGTGCATTACTAGCAGTCTCATTTTATGGATTACTTGGGCAAAATGCGTTAACTTACGCGTTAGCAGCTATGTTAACTATTGCGGTATGTCATAAATTAAAACTTGATGATGGTATTTTAGTTGCTACCCTAACGGCCATAGCAATGATTCCAGATTTTAATTCACATTATATTGTTTCTTTTTTCATGCGACTGGGAACAACATCGGTAGGTATCATTGTATCTTCCCTAGTAAACTTCTTTTTACTTCCGCCTGATTATTCAAAAATGATTTATCAAAACATAAAAACTTTATTTGAAGAAGCTGCTGATATTTTAGAAGGATCTTTGCCAAGGTGCATGAATCAAAGTGGTGAACACGCTAGGCAAATGCAACGTGCATATCGTCAATTAACTTTTCAATTAGAAAAGACATATCAGCTTTCTCAATTTCAACGTGAGGAATGGAAATACCATCGCCATTCTACTAAGGAAATGAAAGCATTCCAATATGCACAAAAGAAGCTAAATATGCTTCAACAAATTGCTTATCACTTAGGGAACCTGCAATACGTTCAACTAAAAGAAAATGCATTTACAAAGGAAGAGAAAAAATTAATAAATAGTATCATTTCTTCTATGGCGGAAATATTAAGAACACCAAATCATGAAATGACTGACGAACACTTCCATCAAATTGAGCAATTAGATCAAGAGTTTTGGCACTGGAAGGAAGAACATATTGAACACCCAACGAAATACCGTCACCATTTCCCGCCACAAACGATAATCATTTATGAAATTTTGTGTCTTCATGATGTATTAGAAGAACTTCAAGATGTTTCAAAAGACCGCTATCAGCTCATTCAAATCCCATCTTGAGTTTGATAATACGTTTACGTATAATAGACAAAGTGGTTAAGTAATCGTAAACAATGAACGTAAACGGAAAGGAATGAATTTTTTAATGAAAAACGTAACTAAAGTATTTTTCATTTCTCTTGCCGTAGCTATCCTATTTATTGCTTGGGGTGTCATACCAGAAGACACCTTACCCCAATACAATTTAAATGCTGTGACAAGTAGAATTCAGGGATTTTTAGTTGAAAAATTTGGATGGTTTTATTTACTATCAGCCACTGGCTTTTTACTATTTGCCTTATTCTTAATCTTTTCCAAATATGGAAATATAAAATTAGGTAAAGACACAGATGAGCCAGAATACCCTTATATAACTTGGTTTGCTATGCTTTTCAGCGCTGGAATGGGGATCGGTCTAATTTTCTGGGGAGCAGCCGAACCAATCTCCCATTTTCATAACCCTCCAAATGCAGAAGCTGGTACAACAGCTGCTGCTAAAGAAGCGTTACAATATAGCTTCTTCCATTGGGGACTCCACCCATGGGGGATTTATGCAGTTATCGCCTTAGCTTTAGCATATTTTCAATTTAGGAAACAAGCTCCCGGTTTGATTAGTTCCATATTAACTCCTCTTCTAGGTGAAAAGCGGACTAGCGGTCCATTAGGAACATTTGTTGACTTTATTGCAGTATTTGCTACTATCTTTGGTGTCGCTACATCTCTAGGGTTTGGAGCAAAGCAAATATCTGGTGGAGTATCGTTCATGATTGATGGACTCGAAGATACATTCACACTGCAAATTTCCATTATATTAATTGTTACTGTCCTTTATATGGTTTCAGCACAAACAGGATTAAATAAAGGTATTAAGTACTTAAGTAATACAAATATAGTGCTTGCAATAGGATTAATGGTCTTCCTTTTATTCGCCGGACCTACAAATTTCATTATGGATCTTTTTACCACAACATTTGGTGGTTACTTGCAAAACTTACCTTCTATGAGTTTCAAGCTAAGTCCATTTGAGCAAAGCTCTTGGACTCAAGACTGGACGATTTTCTATTGGGCTTGGTGGATTGCATGGGCACCATTCGTAGGTACATTTATTGCACGTGTATCTAAAGGTCGTACAGTACGTGAGTTTATTCTTGGAGTACTATTAGTACCAACAATCTTTGGTGCATTATGGTTCTCCGTATTTGGTGGTACAGGCATGCATCAAGAGTACTTCTCAGATGCAAACCTACAACAGTTGATTTCTGACCAAGGCGCAGAAGTAGCCCTATTCAGCGTGTTAGACCAAGTACCTTTAGGTAGTATTATGTCGATTATAGCCATTCTTTTAATCACTACTTTCTTTATTACATCTGCTGACTCAGCAACCTTTGTCCTTGGAATGCAAACAACGAATGGAGACTTAAACCCTTCAAATCAAGTGAAATTCATCTGGGGATTGGTTCAGTCTTCAGCTGCTGCCATACTTTTATGGCAAGGTGGTTTACAAGCATTGCAGACAGCCGCAATTATTGCAGCATTTCCATTTACGATTATTATGATTATGATGGTGTTCTCCCTTCTTAAAGCCTTTCAAGAGGAAGCCAGACGCTATCCATTAACAAGACAAAAGCGCAAACCAAAAAAAGAAGCAGAATAGACTAACGCATTTTATAAAAGCACCAAAAAAGCTCATTCCTTTTATCAGGGTATGAGCTTTTTTGTACTTTATTTACCTAACTAATAATCCATGAAAAAAGAACATGCCCTCCTGAAACTACACCAAAACAAATAACACTATGCAAAAAAATCGATCGTTTACTAAAACTAAGACGCTTTAGATATGGAATCATTAATACAATCCATAAGATAACTAAAATTCCTTGAAAAGACCAATGATCTTTATTTGAAATGTGAATAACAAGTAAATAAAGACTCCAACTTATAATGAGTATATTATATAACAACACATACTTCATACGCCTCTCCCCTACCTTCATTGTAAGGACATGCTCTAATTCAGTATATGATGATAAGACAACAAGTATTTTTCAATTTTATAACATTTGTATAACAAGCCTAATTTTTCCGTTTATGTTTGATACAATGAGACAAACAACAATAAGTAGGTAGGTGAAGCACACATGCTAAAAGGATGGCTTCCAGTAGTATTTATATTTGTACTAATTACTGGATCCTGTTCACCCAAAGAAGCTTCTACTTTAAATGTTTATCAAATGACTCCAGATGATTATAAAGTTTTCTTTTATTCAGAACAATCGAAGCTTGAATTAGAAGAAAATTATATAGATGCACTATTAAAATTGAGATTATCCAACCCTGAGAAACTTGGAAATCTTTCCTTAAGTAAGAGTTCAATTTTCAGTACCGAAACAAACCACCCTTCCATAAAACATTATCCTGCTTTGGTAATCGAAAAAAATGGACAAACATTGGCTACTATGTCTGGACAAAAAAGGAAAAATGACATATTCACTCTGTTACAGGATACCATAACTTATGAGTAACTTTTACTTAATGAAGAAGGAGCAATGAAAAGCTCAAATAGATGTTCATTTACCCCTAAAAAAATCCCTCCCATCCTATAGGATGGGAGGGATTTTTATTCTTTACATAGAGTGTATTGGTTTACCTAATGCAACTTCAGCTGCTTCCATCGTAATCTCACCTAATGATGGGTGAGCATGGATTGTAAGAGCTAAGTCCTCTGCAGTCATACCTGATTCAATAGCCAAGCCAACTTCGGCGATCATATCACTAGCATTTGCACCGGCAATTTGACCACCAATAATTAGACCGTCCTCTTTGCGAGTAACAAGCTTCAAGAAGCCATCGTTTTCATTAAGTGAAAGCGCACGACCGTTTGCTGCAAATGGAAATTTAGCTGCATTAACATCATAACCAGCTTCTTTCGCTTCAGCTTCTGTATAGCCTACACTTGCTAATTCAGGCTCAGAGAATACTACAGCAGGAATACCATGATAATCAATTTCAGAAGCATGTCCACTAATTGCTTCCGCAGCTATCTTACCTTCATAAGAAGCTTTATGAGCAAGTGGTGGTCCAGTTACAATATCTCCAATAGCATAGATATTGTCAATGTTTGAGCGGCACTGTTTGTCAATCTTAATTAGACCTTTATCGTCTAAATCAATGCCTACCTGTTCTAGACCAAGTTCGTCAGTGTTAGGTTTACGTCCTACTGTTACAAGTACGTAATCTGCATCAACAGTGTGTGTTTCACCTTTTGCTTCATACGTTACAGTAGCCCCATTTTCACCTTCTTCTACACCTTGAGCCATTGCATTTGTCACAACATTAACATTCTTCTTCTTAAGTTTCTTCTTAACAAGCTGACGCATTTGTTTTTCGAAACCAAGTAGAATATCTTCTTGGCCTTCTAGAATTGTAACTTCTGTACCAAAGTTCGCATAGGCAGTACCTAGCTCAGTACCAATGTAGCCTCCACCAATTACTACCATTTTCTCAGGAATTTCATCTAATGCCAATGCTCCAGTAGAACTGATTACACGATCGGAATACTTGAAGTTAGGTAGCTCAATTGGACGAGAACCTGTTGCGATAATACAGTTATTAAACGTGTAAGTTTGAGAGTTCTTCTCATCCATAATACGTACGGTGTTTTTGTCAACGAAGTACACTTCACCCTTGACAATATCTACTTTATTACCTTTAAGTAGACCTTCTACACCACCTGTAAGCTTGTCAACAACTTTGCCTTTCCATTCTTGCACCTTAGAGAAATCAACTGTAACATTCTCAGATTTAATTCCCATTTCATCTGCACCATGAGCATGCTCATAGCGGTGACCAGCTTGGATTAATGCTTTTGAAGGGATACACCCAACGTTTAAGCATACACCACCAAGACTACCTTTGTCTGCAATTGCTACTTTTTGACCTTCTTGGGCAGCACGGATAGCAGCTACATAGCCGCCAGGTCCCGCACCAACTACAAGAGTGTCTAATTCAATTGGAAAATCTCCTACTACCATACGATTACGCCTCCATCATAATTAATTGTGGATCGTTCAGTAAACGTTTGATTTGGTTCATTGCATTCTGTGCTGTAGCACCGTCAATTAGACGATGGTCAAAGCTTAGTGATAAAGCAAGAACCGGAGCTACGACTACTTCTCCATCTTTAACAACAGGTTTTTCCGCAATACGACCAATTCCTAGTATAGCTACTTCAGGATGGTTGATTACAGGAGTGAACCATTGTCCACCAGCTGAACCGATGTTTGTGATAGTACAAGAAGCGCCTTTCATCTCCTCAGATGTTAGTTTACCATCACGAGCTTTTCCTGCCAATTCATTGATTTCTGAGGAAATGCCGAAAATGGATTTACGATCCGCATCTTTAACTACCGGTACTACAAGACCTTTGTCTGTATCCGCAGCAATACCAATATTGTAATAATGCTTATAAACGATTTCTTGAGCTTCATCATCAAGAGACGCGTTTAATGTTGGGTACTTCTTCAATGTAGATACAAGTGCACGAACTACATATGGAAGATACGTTAATTTAATATCTTGATCAGCAGCTACCTGCTTGAATTTCTTACGATGAGCAACAAGCTCAGTAACGTCAACTTCATCCATTAATGTTACGTGTGGAGCTGTTTGTTTAGAGTTGGACATTGCTTTAGCAATCGCCTTACGCATACCGTTCATTTTCTCACGAGTTTCAGGATATTGACCTTGTGGTGCTTCTTGCTGCTGTGCTTCTTGTGTTGTACCTTGATCAGTAGTCTCTTCTGCCTCTGTTTGAGTAGTTTCAGACTTCTGATCACCGTTGATGTAAGCTTCTACGTCTTCTTTAAGAACGCGTCCATTCTTACCAGAGCCGGATACTTTATTAATGTTTACGTCTTTTTCACGTGCAAACTTACGAACTGAAGGCATTGCAATTACACGCTCGCCAGATTCGTCTTCCTCTTCTTCAGAAGCAGATTGGTCTGAACTTTCAGTTTTAGCTTGCTCTTGTTTTTCATCCTTCTCTTTCTTCTCTTCCTTCTCTTCTTCCTTGGAAGAATCATCAGAACTTTCGCTAGTATTATCTTCATAACCAGGTGCATCAAAGGTAATGATGACAGTACCTACAGTGGTAACTTCACCTTCACCTACATGAACCTGTTTAACAGTTCCTTCAACTGGGGAAGGAATTTCAACTACTGCTTTATCGTTCTGAACTTCACAAAGGACGTCATCTTCTTTAACTTCGTCGCCATCCTTGACGAACCATTTAGCAATCTCACCTTCATGGATACCTTCACCGATATCCGGTAGCTTGAATTCATAAGCCACTTTGATTACCTCCTATCGTTGGTTGGATTAAAAGTTCATTACTTTATTAACTTTTTCAATGATACTGTTATGATTTGGCAACCAAACTTCTTCAGCTTGAGAGAATGGATAAACAGTGTCAGGTGCAGTAACACGCAGAATAGGAGCTTCAAGATGTAAAATAGCACGTTCTTGAATTTCAGATGTCACTGCAGCGGCAACGCCACCTTGTTTTTGAGCTTCTTGAATCATAACAACACGATTTGTCTTTTTAACAGATTCAATGATTGTATCATAATCAATCGGGCTAATTGTACGTAGGTCAATTACTTCGGCTTCAATTCCATCTTCAGCTAGTTGGTCAGCAGCTTTAAGTGCCTGATGAACCATTGCACCATATCCGATTAGTGTTACATCTTTACCTTCACGTTTAACATCTGCTTTATCTAATTCAACTGTATAATCTTCTTCTGGTACTTCACCACGGAAAGAACGGTAAAGCTTCATATGCTCTAAGAAGAATACAGGATCATTATTACGAATTGAAGAAAGAAGCAGACCTTTTGCATCATATGGAGTTGAAGGGACTACTACTCTGATTCCTGGCTGTTGAGTTAATAAACCTTCTAAAGAGTCAGCATGAAGTTCAGGAGTATGAACACCACCACCAAATGGAGCACGGATTGTAACTGGCATGTTATATGTGTCGCCAGAACGATAACGATAACGCGCCATTTGACCGTTAATCGCATCCATTGCTTCATAGATGAAACCAATGAATTGAATTTCAGGTACTGGGCGGAAATCCTGTAGGGCTAGACCTACAGACATCCCGATGATACCGGACTCAGCTAGTGGAGTATCGAATACACGATCTTCACCATATTCAGCTTGCAGGCCTTCTGTAGCACGGAATACGCCACCATTTTGCCCTACGTCTTCACCGAAAATTAAAACATTTTCATCGTTTTTAAGTTCGGTATGCATCGCATTAGTAATGGCTTGAATCATTGTCATTTGTGCCATGATCTACTTCGACTCCTTTTCTTCGTATTCTTCCTTTTGTTCTTTCAAGTTAGCAGGAAGTTCCTCATGCATAATGGAAATAAGGTCAGTAACCTTTTGTTTTGGCTGTTCGTCTGCTTTCTTAATTGCAGCTTTGATTTCCTCTTTTGCATTTTCAATAATTTCATTTTCTTTTTCTTCAGACCATAAGTCTTTGCTTTCAAGATACTTACGAAAACGAGTTAGGGGGTCTTTCTTTTCCCATTCGTTTTCTTCTTCTTCATTACGATAACGAGTTGGATCGTCACCAGCCATTGTATGTGGACCATAACGGTACGTAAGTGTTTCTATTAGTGAAGGACCTTCCCCATTCACAGCGCGCTCACGAGCATCTAGTGTCGCTTTATAAACAGCTAGTACATCCATTCCGTCTACTTGTACACCTTCAATACCAGCAGCTACTGCTTTTTGAGCGTTTGTTTGTGCAGCTGTTTGCTTTTCTGCTGGAACAGAGATTGCATAACGGTTGTTCTGTACAAAGAAAATAGCTGGAGCTTGATATGCACCAGCAAAGTTGATTCCTTCGTAGAAATCACCTTGAGATGCACCACCTTCACCTGTGTATGTTACGGCTACGTTTTTCTTACCGCGCTTTTTCATACCAAGTGCTACACCAGCAGCTTGGGTGTATTGCGCACCAATAATAATTTGTGGACTTACAGCATTCACTTCAGGCATTTGGTTACCATGGAAGTGACCACGGGAGAATAAGAATGCTTGATATAATGGAAGTCCGTGAAAAATAAGCTGTGGAACATCACGATATGCCGGAAGTAAGAAATCTTCCTTCTCCATAGCAAAATGGCTTCCTAATTGAGATGCTTCTTGCCCTGCAGTTGGAGCGTAGAAGCCTAAACGTCCTTGACGATTCAGCGCAATAGAACGCTGATCAAGGATACGAGTATAAACCATGCGGCGCATTAATTCTTGTAAATCTTCATCAGAAAGATCAGGCATAGCATCTTCATTAACGATTTCGCCGTCTTCGTTTAAGATTTGAAACGTTTCAAACTGATTTTCAACTTGTTCAATAGTGCGTTTCAAGTTCTTCACCTCTTCCTTTCTACCATCCTAAATTTTTAAACTAACTTTTATTAGCATTTCCAAAAAGCTAAAAAAATGTGTACCGAATTTGCTCATATTGTGTTTACCCTTATAAAAGGAATGATAATCACTACATTACCCATTTGTTAAGTATCTGTTTCATAAAACTGGCAAAATAAAATGGTACAACTTTTAACCAATTAGTAGTTTAGCTTATTCCTCTGTGACTCGTCAAACACTTTGTGTTCACTTATCAAAGTTCACAAAGACAAATGAGCAACGTTTTGGGACTTTAGCGTGTCACAAAACTGTATTAGTGTTTTTTTGAACCTGTAACAATAACACCATATATTTGTTTAAACTGCAAATGTTTTGATTGTTTTCACCTCACTGTTATCCAACTAATAAAGAAAATAACAATTGATTTTGGAGTAAAGAACCTACATGCATGTGGGTGGTTTATTGTTTCTGGTGAATTCGTAGACCTAAAGCGCGGATAAGTTGGAGCTGATTTAATCTAAGTTATACAAAAACCCTCGTTCTTGACAATGAAAAATAAACTGCCCTATAGGACAGTTTATTCTTCATTATTTGTTTGTTCCTCATTAGTGTCTTCCTGTTTGTCAGAAGAGTCTTTTTCTGAGGAGCCTTTTTCATTTTCAGAATTACTTTCTTTTTCATATTGAACTTCTAACTCAGCAGCTTCATAAAATTCTTTTTTTAGTTCATTATACTTTTTTGTGTATTTATTGAATGTAGAATTTGCTTTCATTACATCCTCGTACTTCTTATTTATTTTTTCAATTTGAGAATCTAATTTTTCCTTTTTCAATTCCTCATCTTGGAGCATCTTATATAATTCCTCATCTAATTTAATCGCTTCTTCATAAGATTTATACAATTGTTGATAGGCATCATAGCGTTTATTAAACACAACGACCATTTCATTGGCTTTTTCTTTTGCGCTTTCATTCTCTAATTCCTCAATCAAAGGCTTAACTTTTTCAAACTCTTTCTTTGCCGCTTCAATGCTCTCTTTTTCAACGCTTAACTTATTCTTACGTTGTTCTATTAAATCTAAAGCTTCGTTTGATAAATTCTTGATTTTGTCAAAGTCTTTCATGCCTAAATCAATAATTTGATCGTAAAGTTTTTTCTCCTTTTGCTCTAATTTCACCAATGGATCTTGTTGCTCCTTGAATGCATCTTCTAATGTAACCGCTTCTTCTAAATGATTATAAATTTTCTCAGCAGTAGAAGGTCCATTATTACAAGCTGATAATATAAAAACCACTGAGATAAGCACTAGCATTATTTTCCCTAAACGCAAATTCGTCTCCTCCTTACGCCAATTTCTTCACAAAATAAAAAGTATTGTTTTGCATTAGTATATGAAAAAATGATCAAAACTTGTCCATAATATCATATATTGTAAAGAAAACTTGCAAAATAGCAAGCCACATACCACAATGCACGTTAAAAGCTTGCTTGTTATTCACTTTTAATATTGTAAAAATTTATATTATAAAGTACATTATACCATCTATATAATAACTGCTTAATCATTTTTTTAGATTTATAGCTCAGGTTTATTTGTTCCGCTTATGAAAGATTCCCTTGCTCATACTATTTGTGGTAAACTAAAGATTATGAACTTTGCTAGAAAAGGATGTGTAACCTTATGCTTACAATGGATGCTATCGTTCGAGAAGGACACCCCGTTTTACGTGAGGTAGCAAATGAAGTACCTTTGCCACCTTCTGAAAAAGATCTTGCAACACTTGAAAACATGCTACAATTTATTAAAAATAGTCAAGATGAACAAATTGCAGAAGAATACAACCTACGTCCAGGTGTCGGTTTAGCAGCTCCACAAATAAATGTTTCAAAACGTATGTTGGCCGTTCATTTTGTTGATTTTGAAGATAAGCAATATAGTTATGGACTAATCAACCCTAAAATAGTCAGCCATTCTGTAGAAAAAACATATTTAACATCTGGAGAAGGATGCTTATCTGTTGATCGAGATGTACCTGGATATGTGCCACGTTACGCTCGTATCACTGTAAAAGGGACTGATTTAGACGGTAATGAAGTTAAATTACGTCTACGTGGTTTTGCAGCTATTGTTTTTCAGCATGAAATCGATCATTTAAATGGGATAATGTTTTACGACCACATTAATAAAGATAACCCATTTAAGGAACCTGAAAACGCAACTCCTGCAGATGAATAAAAATTTTTTAGTTAAAACCCTATATCCCAAGACTTCAAACCAAAAAAATCCTAGCACGGAATCTTCCGCGTTAGGATTTTTTAATTAGAGAAGGATTATTCTAATAAACCCACCATTCTAAAACCGTGAGTTAATCCATCTTCTTCTACATTCTTAGTAACTACATCAGCCAATTCCTTTACTTCCGGTTGCGCATTCCCCATTGCAACACCTGTATTTGCAAATTGAATCATTTCTTTATCATTAAGCCCATCGCCAAAAGCGTATGTGTCTTCTTTTTTCAGTCCTGTACGCTCAATGAATTTCTCTATTCCAATCGCTTTTGATCCGCCAAGAGGTAAGACATCCATTGAATATTGATGCCATCTAATAAAATCAAGTTGATCATGCCCACCTAAATATTGGGGCTCTTCGTGGGTGGTACAAAATAATAAGGCTTGGTGGATGTTTTGGTTCTTATAAAATTCGGGATCGATTTCAGGGTACTCAAACTTTAAGCTTCCTAGGCTCTCACTAATATGTGAATGGTTCGCTTCACTGGCTCTCATGCCCATGTCATTAAGAAAAACCATTGGATGACCAGATTGAAGAGCTTGAGTGTACAATTGCTCAATTTTAGCTTTAGGGAGAGGATTTTGATACACTACCTCATCTTCGAATACTACATATTGTCCATTAAAACTAACAAAGGAATGTATATCTAATTCTTTCCGTATATGCTCAAACATAAATGGTGCTCTACCAGTAGCAATAGCTACATGAATGCCCTTGTCCTTTAATTGCTGGATGGATTTCTTCGATGTATTTGGAATATTTTTGTCGTAATCTAGTATTGTGCCATCTATATCTAAAAATACAATTGGTTTTGTCATAATAAAACTCCCTACTTTCGTTATGTATTGATCAATTCTAGCTCTAATGCCGTATCCCAACCTATTGTATCATGGTTCCAGTTAAATACCAGCTTGTCACAAGGAAATGTCCCAACATCTAATCTACTTAATTTAAGAGAACTATGTAAAGATTTCATAGTATGTGTACATACTACTTAATAAGATATTAGCTCCGGACAATACTCTTCTCTTTTTTTAGTATAGATTAGCTTTTAAAAACGAAATGAGAAAGATTTTCAAATTCTCTTCTTGCTAACTATTCAATTCTTCCTAAAAAGATACTATACTAGAGGTAAGAGGGAATTTGATCGGCAGAACGTTTTTTTATACAGCTTTTCTTCGTATAAAGAAAGGGGTTGTATGATATAATGTTAAAACGTTTGAAGGAAAAGCTTAAGAAGCGTTTGAAAGATATAATGAGTAAAAAATCGCTAGCTTAACATTTTGATTGATGAATAACTCGCTTTATATACCCTTCTCTTGAAAAGAGCATTGTATCATTACCATACAAAACCAAAACATGCTATTATTGGACATAGGACAAGAATACGGAAATAACCAGGATGTTAGGAGAGATTGAATTATGATATTTAAAGTACTCTATCAGGAGGAGTCAAAGGAAGTACCTGTTCGTGAACGTACGACAAGCACTTATGTAGAAGCCGAAACAGAAAGACAAGTTCGAACCAAATTAGCCGATCGCAACCTAAACATTGAATATGTTCAAGCCTTAAACGAGGACCACCTTGAATATGAGAAAAAATCTGAAGATTTCAAAGTGGAGAATATATAATCAATGAAATTTGTAAAAAATGACCAAACTGCGGTTTTTGCCCTTGGTGGTCTCGGAGAAATCGGAAAAAATACGTATGGAGTTCAATTCCAGGATGAAATCATTCTAATTGATGCAGGGATCAAATTCCCCGAGGACGAACTTCTTGGTATTGACTACGTAATTCCAGATTACACTTATTTGGTACAAAACCAAGACAAAATAAAAGGTTTATTTATCACACACGGACATGAGGATCATATCGGCGGGATCCCATACTTGTTAAGAGAGTTAAATGTCCCTGTTTATGGTGGTAAATTGGCGATCGGACTTATTAAAAACAAATTAGAAGAACACGGACTTTTACGGAATACTAAGCTTCATACCATTCAAGAAGATGAAGTTGTTAAATTCCGTAAGACATCAGTGACTTTCTTCCGTACAACACACAGTATTCCTGACTCCTTTGGTATCGTAGTAAAAACCCCTCCAGGAAATGTAGTACACACTGGAGACTTTAAGTTCGACTTCACACCAGTTGGCGAACCAGCTAACCTACAAAAAATGGCTGAGATTGGTAAAGAAGGTGTTCTTTGCCTTCTTTCTGACAGTACGAATAGTGAAATTCCAGATTTCACTATGTCTGAAAGAGTTGTAGGCGAAAGTATTGACAATATCTTTAGTAAAATAAAAGGACGATTAATATTTGCAACCTTTGCTTCGAATATACACAGACTGCAACAAGTGGTCGAAGCATCTGTTCAACACAACCGTAAAATAGCTGTATTTGGTAGAAGTATGGAAGCTTCCATTAATATTGGAATTGAATTAGGGTATATCAGAGCACCAAAAGACACGTTTATTGATCATGCACAGATCAATCGATTGCCAAGTCATGAAGTAACCATTTTATGTACGGGCTCTCAGGGTGAACCAATGGCAGCTCTTTCTCGAATTGCAAATGGTACTCACAGACAAATCCAAATAATCCCTGGAGATACTGTTGTATTTTCTTCATCTCCTATCCCAGGGAATACGGTAAGTGTCAGTCGTGTCATTAATATGCTATATCGTGCCGGAGCTGAAGTTATTCACGGTTCTCTAAATGATATTCATACGTCAGGGCATGGGGGACAGCAAGAACAGAAGCTGATGTTACGTTTAATGCAGCCGAAATTCTTCATGCCTATTCACGGTGAATACCGTATGTTAAAAATGCATACGAAATTAGCACAGGACATCGAAATGGATCCTAGCAATTGCTTTATTATGGAAAATGGTGATGTGCTTGCCCTTGGTAAGGAAAATGCGATGATAGCTGGAAAAATCCCATCTGGTTCTATTTATGTAGACGGAAACGGTATCGGAGACATCGGAAACATTGTACTTCGAGATCGTCGGATCCTTTCAGAGGAAGGACTTGTTATCGTAGTTGTTAGCATCAACATGAAAGAATTTAAAATTTCTTCAGGACCAGATATCATTTCCCGTGGTTTCGTTTACATGCGTGAATCAGAGGACCTCATTAATGAAGCGCAAAAAATCGTTGCAAAACATCTAGACAAAGTCATGGAACGCCGTACAACCCAGTGGTCTGAGATTAAAAATGAGATCACAGATACAATTGCACCGTTCCTTTATGACAAAACGAAGCGTAAACCAATGATTTTACCGATCATAATGGAGGTTTAATTCCAGAAAAGTAATGCTGATTAACCTCTTAAGATAAATCATAGACCCCTTTAAAAACGTTTTTACCCCCAATCCTGCATAACTGGATTGGGGGTATTTTTGAGTATAATGAATGAAACAATCTACGTAAGATCACAGGATACAATGACACCCTTCTCCTTAAGCTTTTTAATTCACCCATTATTTTTGGGTTACAGAAGGAGCTTTTGTTCATCTCTTCTGTATTTGCTCTTTAACTACCAATATCCCATTTGGTCTTCTCATCTAGATAAAATCAAGTTTAAATTTTATGCTTATACCATTATTGCCCCCATTATCTTGAAGACTTGAGTTCGAGATAATATTGGTAAGAGAAAAGTTTCCGTTACTTTCGTGGCCTGTGAACAACTCAATGAACGTAGTTTATAAAAAAAGCGCCTGAGAATCAATTATGAATTCTCAGGCGCTTTAGCTTGTTAATTAGAGTCTGCTTTTAAAGAAGAGACTTTTACTCACACATTAGTCATCGTCTTCAACAACAAGATTCTTTTCAAACCTTGATATATCTTTATCCTCACCAATGATGATTAGTACATCATTTTCAAGAATTGTTTCTGTAGCCATTGGAGATACGTTAATTTCACGATCTCGCTTAATACCCACTACGTTACAGCCGTAACGTGCACGTATATCCAAATCCACTAATGTTTTGCCAATCATTTTTTCTCCTGCTTTAACCTCTACCACAGAGTGATCATCTGATAGTTCTAGATAGTCCAGCACATTATTAGAAATGATATTGTGAGCAATTCGTTTGCCCATGTCACGCTCAGGATGGACAACTTGATCGGCGCCGATTTTATTTAGCACTTTCTCATGATAGTCATTTTGGGCTTTCACTGTTATTTTCTTAATACCTAACTCTTTTAACATTAATGTACTTAAGATACTGGCCTGAATATTATCACCAATCGCAACGATTACATGGTCAATATTTCGAATGCCTAACTCTTTTAATACATTTTCATCCGTTGAATCTGCAATAACCGCATGTGATGCAATATCCTTATATTCATTCACTTTATCTTCATCAACGTCAATTGCTAAAACTTCCATACCTTCACGGCTTAATTCCTTACATATACTTCCTCCGAAACGACCTAATCCGATTACAGCATATTCTTTCTTCATAGCTCTTGCCCCCATCTATGTACTAACAATTTAGGTTAGCAAACACTTTCAATAGCAATTTTACACATAATATGTTCTAACGATACCAGTCTACCACAAAAGAAATAAACAAGGAAAGATTCTTTCCAGACATAGTGTATTAAGCATAAAAGCTAGACACCAAAAGCGCAAGCGGCCTGGTAGCAACTTATATACTAGCGGCTACGCAAGGTAGGGTGGCTCGATATTGCTGCGTGACGCAGAGTTCTTAATCGAACCTCCTTTAGAAGATAAATGAAACATGAAAACACAATCGATCCGATGTTGACTTATCATACAGAACGAGTAGATTAAACTAGTTGCTGGAGCTGGACGCGGCCTCTATGACTATTAAGTTATACACATCAAACATTTTAGACTAGACTATAAAAAAACTGTCCTTTCTTTTTACTAAGAAAGGACAGTAAATTCTTATTTATTACCTTTAACATAATCTGCATCAAATAAAAACATACGCATTAACAGAATCAACGAAGGTATTAACAAGCAAAGCCCTGCAATAAAGGCAATAACTAACGCCAAGCCCATTGCATCATTGGTTACACTACTTTGTAGCGTAATATATGGTTCTAATAGGTACGGTAAATGACCTGCACCATATCCAAAGAATGCGAAGAAGAATTGGAACATAACGAAAATAAATGCAAGTCCAAAACGTTTTTTCTGATATACCAAGAAGACAGCCCCTAAGAAGAAAGCAACAGATAACCCAAACATCCACCAGAGATCCAACATTTTCTCAAAGTGACGATGGTTATGCTGACTCATGGCGATAAAGGTGGTGAGACTTGCTATAATGGTCGGTGAACTCCAAAAGATCATATATTTTCGAACTAGCTCCATCGCTGGCTTGTCATTAGCACGATTGGCATAAAATGTTAAAAATGCAGAGCTAATAAACAACACCGAAACAATAGCTAAGAAAACTACACTCCAAGAGTATGGACTTGTTAGAAGTTCACCGGTCAGTAGACGAACCCCATTAGATGTTTCCTCTATGAATCCTCCCTCAGAAATCGTAAGAGCTGTAGCTAGCGCAGCTGGAATGAATAATCCCGTCGCACCATATAGAAACATATAGACAGAGCTTTGTTTTGATCCATAGTTCTCAAACGCATAGAATGACCCTCGTATTGCGAGGAGGACAATTGCGATACTTCCAGGTATAAGTAGAGTCTGTCCAAAATAATACGCAGTATCTGGAAAGAACCCTATTAATCCCACGAAAAAGAAAACAAAAAATACATTGGTTACTTCCCATACAGGAGATAGATATCTAGAAATAATTTTATTAATAATATGATCTTGCTTAGTTTGTTTCGCATAGTAAGCAAAGAAACCTGCCCCAAAATCAATAGAAGCTACGATCAAATAGCCGTATAAAAAGATCCATAATACAGTAATACCTACTAATTCGTAACTCATACATCAACACCTCTTTGATCGACTTCTGGATATCTATGCTCAAGCTCAACCTCGGCTGGGTTATCGGAGAACAATTTACGTAATACTCTTACTGAGATTACCCCAAGAAGAATATATAGACCAAGGAACAGTAGCAACATCCACTCAACGTGTGGTGAGGTCGTTGCGCCTTCTGACACTTTCATGTACCCTCTTAATATCCAAGGTTGACGTCCTACTTCTGCAAAGATCCATCCAAACTCAATAGCTAGCATAGCAAATGGTCCATTCAATACAATGAGCCACAGTAGCCATTTATTGTGCTCATTCCAACGTTTTAGTTTGGATAGAACGATATATAGGAAAGATACCCCTAGTGCGTACATACCAAGCATAACCATTAAGTCAAACATATAATGAATCCAAAGAGGTGGAGTTTCCTCTTCTGGAAATTGATCCAAGCCAACCACTTCACTATTAAAATCACCATGTGATAAGAAACTTAAAGCATTTGGCAATCGAAGTGCATTTTCCACTTCATTATCCTCATTCAATGTACCAAATAAAATAAGGTCAGCACCTTCTTCTGTTTCAAAGTGCCATTCACCTGCTGCTAGTTTCTCTGGTTGTTCATCAGCCAGAAATTTAGCTGATAGGTCTCCAGCAATTGCTGTTAAAATCGCGAAAAAGAAAGTAGCTATCATCGTTAGCTTTAAAGCTTTCTTATGATAATCTGTTGATTTTTTCTTTAGAATAATAAACGCTGTGATAGCCGCTAAAATAGCAGCAGACGTTAAATAACTGGATGACAACACATGGAATACTTTTGTAGGTGTTGCCGGATTAAACATTGCTTCTAAAGGATCAATATCTGTAATCGTTCTCCCTTCTAATTCGAAACCTTGTGGTGTATTCATAAACGAATTCACAGTCGTAATAAAGAATGCTGACATACCTGCACCAATCACAACCGGAATAGAAAATAACCAGTGATAGATTGGGTTATTAAATCGATCCCATGTGTACAGATAAGCCCCTAAGAATATAGCCTCGAAAAAGAATGCAAATGTTTCAAGAAACAATGGAAGACTAATAACATTTCCTGCTACTTGCATAAAGCTTGGCCATAACAAGGATAACTGTAGACCAATAGCAGTACCAGTTACTACCCCTACTGCAACTGTAATAACAAAACCTCTTGTCCATCGTCTAGCGAGAAGGGTATAGTTGGCATCTTTCTTCTTAATACCAATAAATTCAGCAATAGATATCATTAATGGTACTCCAACACCAATTGTTGCAAATATAATATGAAAGGCCAACGTCAAGGACGTTAACATACGACTCATAGTAACACTATCAAACTCCATCATTTTACGCTGCCCCCTTTACATAAATTAAGAACATTACTCCGATATTTGCAAGAATACTAGATTGAATGTCCTAAAAACAATAATACCTTCAGTATACAACATAGAAACCCGTAAGTGTGTTATGGGAAATGAACATTTTGTGACACATTTCACAATCTTAATGTATTGCAAGTATATAAAATAAATGTACAGGATACAAGCATTTCGAGTTTGTATAAATGTGAAAATTTTGTGTCTAAAATACAATGTAAGGGTTTTCAAATAGTCAGAAAGTTGCTATAGTTTAATTAAGAAATGTTCACAAATTTGACACATATAAAACGTAATTATGAACGAAATTAGCTTGACAGGAGTGAATGACATGGATGTATTAATGGTTTATGCCTTATTTGCAAGTATTACACCTTTATTTTTATGGATAGAATACCGTATAACTGCAATGGTGCAACTTCCTTTTATCTTAGGTATGTGGGGATTCTTTTTCATTGAATTCGCTTCCTTACAAATTAATACTATGATGTATAGCACCCTTCTAGCCGTATTCATACTTAATTTAATCTTTGCTCATTTCGCTTTTTATCTTGTATTTTTTGAACATAAAAATACAAGAGAGCATATATTTGAGAAGTTCCCTCATATAGCTAGAAGAAAAGATGTAATCTAAACATTTAATATTAACCAATATAAAAAGGCATGCGTTCTACAGGTGAATACCTGAGCGCATGCCGTTATTTTTACATACTCATACTATGCATCATTGCGTTGATTACCCAAATAGTTCCACCGACAATAATCACACCAATAATGGCACTGTAAACCATCGTGAACACTTGGGTACCACCTTCTCCCTCTCTAATATGCATAAACATGAACAATTGTATGCCTGCTTGGAGAACGGCCAAAAAAACAATAATCCATACAATAGCAGTAATGGATAGACTTGTGTATAGGGCTACCCACACCGCAAGTAACGTTAATGCTACAGATAATGCAAAGCCAATTACATGATTCCATGGGAAATGGCTATGAGAATTATTTGACATATTACATCACCATCCCTAATAGATAAACACCTGTAAAGATAAATATCCAAACAACGTCTAAAAAGTGCCAATATAACGAGATAATAAAGGCTTTTCTAGCTGTTGTTGAATTTAATCCATGACGAGCAAGTTGTATTAATATCATACTCATCCAGCCAATACCTAAACTTACGTGGGCACCGTGTGTACCAAGTAAAGTGAAGAACCCTGACCAGAATGCGCTTGTTTGTAGGGAGGCTCCTTCATGCACATAATGGATAAACTCTTCCACTTCAAAGTATAGAAAGCCTAACCCTAATAACATGGTTAGGATAAACCAAGTCATTAACCCTTTTCGGCTTCCCCTTCGCATTTCGTGAATGGCAATTCCACAAGTAAAGCTGCTCGTAAGAAGGAGGAACGTTTCAATGAGTACTCCCTTAAGTTCAAATAATTCAGCAGGTCCAGGTCCATCTGCAAGTCGACCTGTAAGCACAAAATACGTAGCAAACAATGTTCCAAATAGGGCTATCTCAGCACCTAAGAAAATCCAAAAGCCAAGAATATTTAATCGACTTTTTTCAGTTTGAAATTCCAATGGTTGAGTCGAATCTACCACTTCATTGTGACTCATTTGGTTACTCCTCCTTCCTACGTACATTTCGTTCAATTTCTTTAATTTCCTCTACCTCTACATGATGCCCTTCATCTGGATCAAAAGAACGTACAATCATTGTGATTATTACACCAATGGTTGCAATGATGCCCATCCACATCCATTCAAAAACAAGACCGAATCCAGCAATAAATAAAAGTACTGACATTATAACTGGAACTCCAGAATTATCAGGCATGTGAATTGGTTCTAGGTCTTCTTCGTCAATATCTAACTCATGCTTTCCTTCTTTTTTCATTTCCCAGTACGGATCTAATCCATGTACATCAGGAATCTTTGCAAAGTTATAATAAGGAACTGGAGCTGGTGTAGACCATTCTAGAGTACGGCCATCCCAAGGGTCTCCTGTTTTTACACGTTCTGCATAGCGGATGCTATAATAGATGTTATAGACAATAATGACGAACCCAATTGCCATTAAAACACCACCAACTGATGCAACAGCATTTAATTCAAACCAACCAGTTTCTTCTGCATAGGTATGAACACGTCTAGGCATACCAGCGAATCCTAAGAAGTACATTGGGAAAAAGCACACATTAAAGCCAACTACGAATATCCAAAAACTAATCTTTCCTAATGTTTCGTTTAATTTATGACCAAATACCTTTGGATACCAATAATATAATCCTGCGAAACAAGCATATACTGTACCCGATATTAATACATAGTGGAAGTGGGCAACCAAGAAGTACGTATTGTGATATTGATAGTCTGCCGCCGCCATCGCAAGCATAACTCCCGTTACCCCGCCGATGACAAAGTTCGGAATAAAGGCGAGTGACCATAACATCGCTGTATTGATTTTTATTCGACCTTTATAAAGCGTGAGTAACCAGTTAAAGATTTTCACACCAGTTGGAATTGCAATGGCCATTGTTGTTAGAGAGAAGAAAGAGTTTACAGATGCATCTGCTCCCATTGTAAAGAAGTGGTGTACCCAAACTATAAAGCTTAGTAAGGCAATTACTACCATAGAATAAACCATCGCTTTGTAACCAAATAAATTCTTTCGTGAGAATGTACTTATTACTTCAGAGAATATGCCAAAAGCAGGTAGTATTACAATATAAACTTCAGGGTGTCCCCAAATCCAGAATAGGTTTGCCCAAAGCATTGGCATGCCACCATCCATCAATGTGAAAAAGTGTGCTCCAAAAATACGATCTAGCGTCATTAATGCTAGAGCTACTGTTAATACTGGAAATGCGAAGATAATCAGAATACATGTAATAGCGCTAGACCATGTAAACATTGGCATACGCATTAACGTCATGCCAGGCGCACGCATTTTAAGAATTGTAACTAAAAAGTTAATACCTGTAAGCAGTGTACCTATACCCGCTACCTGCAATCCAAGTAAATAATAATTCTGACCTGGGCCAGGACTCAACTCGTTTCCTGCCATAGGAACGTAAGATGTCCACCCAGCAGAAGGAGAACCTCCAATAATAAAAGATATATTGAACAGCATGGCACCCATAAAGAATGTCCAAAAACTAACGGCATTTAAAAATGGATATGCAACATCTCTTGCACCTATTTGTAATGGAACGACTACGTTCATCAGTCCAATCAAAAATGGCATTGCCATAAAGATAATCATGATTGTCCCATGTGTGGTAAATATTTCATTATAGTGTGATGAGTCTAGAAAACTATTGTTCGGTATCGTGAGTTGAGCTCGCATAAGCAGTGCATCTACTCCACCACGGAATAGCATTAACACTGCGGAAATAATGTACATGACACCTAATTTTTTATGATCAACAGTCGTGAGCCATTCATTCCAAAGCCATTTCCATTTTTTATACTTTGTTAACACAAAGATAATCCCAATCATACTAAGGATAATGGAAACATCAGCTCCATAAATCAAAGGGTCACCAGTGACGAAAAATTCATCTAACTGCATTTCAGTCGCCTCCTAACCTAGTGAGATTCAGCCTCTTCCGAATCGTATCCTTGTCTCTCCCTTGCTTTAATCGCGTATTCTGCGTTCTTTGCATGATTTACCCATTGTAAATGAGTTGAAGAATATGTTTGACGAGGAACATGACCAGGTAGAAGAAGCTCATCGTACTTGACCTGTGTTAATGCTGGTGCCTCATCTTGTGTTTTGTTCACCCAATTTTGAAACTTCTCTGGCGTTTCCGCATACACTTTAAATTGTTGTTTTGTGAAACCTTTACCAGTGAAGTTTGCATTTCGACCTTGATAAACGCCTGGTTCATCAGCTTGAAGGTAAATTTCAGTAAGCATGCCTGCCATATTATATTCTTGACCGCCTAATCGTGGAATCCAAAGTGCTGCCATGGAATCTGCAGATGACAACTTGAATAATATTGGCCGGTCTTCAGGGATATGAAGATAGTTAACCGTTTCAATTTCTTGTTCAGGATAACTAAAGAACCATTTCCAATTTGCTGAGGTAGCATGTATAACGAGTGGTTCTTTGTCTTTTGAGCTCTTGGGTGCCTCTTCCAATTCGTATATAGTCTTTACTGTAGGTACGGCTAACAGAATAACAATTATTATTGGAATTACCGTCCAGATAATCTCTAGCCACTTATTCCCTTCCATCTCATCTGGTTCATGAGAATCATGGCCAGGACGTTCTCTATATCTAGTGATAATAAATGCAAATAGACCAAAAACCACGGCCACAACAATTAACATTAAAGATATAGACCATACAATAAGATCTTTCTGTGCCTCTGCTACAGGCCCTTTAGGGTCTAAGACTGGAAGTGCACTACAACCACTTAAGAAGATAAGTAAAGAACTAAATAAAAATAGATGCTTTACTCTTTTCATATATGAGGTCACCTACCTTGTATAATTTTTAAGTATGAATCACTAATTATATTGTTCACTCAATCACAAAGCAGTTAGCATGTAATAAAGAGCGCATTTGATATGTTAACAAAATGTTTTACTCAGAAACCGATTTCAAGTAAATGTGTCATATAATCGTCACCAAATTAGAAAAGAAAACCAATTCTCTGATTTGATCCTTAATAGATATGAAAAAAAGCCCTTCTCCAAAATTAGAGAAGGGCTTTACAATATAGTAAACTATAAAAATATGGGTTTCCCGTTGATTCGTACGTTTTTTACACTTACATTGCATCTAACATTTGAAATTGTGTCTTTACTAAATCAAAATACTCACCACGTAATTGCATTAATTCTTCGTGATTGCCTTGTTCTAATATCTTACCATGTTCAAGAACAAAAATATTGTCTGCCTCACGTATTGTGGAAAGTCTATGAGCAATAATGATTGCTGTGCGACCATTAAGTAGTTTACGTAACGCTTCTTGAATTTTCATTTCTGTTTCTGTATCAATACTAGATGTTGCCTCATCTAAGATAATAATCTTAGGGTCCGCAAGAAGTGCTCTTGCAAAGGATAACAATTGACGCTCACCCGCGGAAAGAATATTACCTCGTTCTTCTACTTCCGTTTCATATCCGTTTGCAAGTCGCTGAATAAAGTCATCGGCACCAACTACTTTGGCCGCCTCCATTACTTCTTCATCAGTAGCATCTGGACGACCGAAACGTATATTCTCAATAATGGTACCTGAGAAGATGAAGGTATCTTGCAGTACCACACTGATTTGCTGACGGACACTATTTAACGTTACATCTTGAAGGTTATGCCCATCAATTTTAACAGCACCTTTTGTCGGGTCATAAAAACGACTAATCAAGTTAGCTATAGTCGACTTACCACTGCCAGTATGACCGACTAATGCAACCGTCTGCCCCTGTTTCATCTCTAGATTAATATCATGCAGAGCAATGCGATCTTCATCATAAGCAAATTGAACATGATCAAATTCAATGTGACCTTTAATGTCCTCTAAGACAACTGCATCACTTTTCTCTTCAACATTAGGTTGTTCATCTAGAAATTCAAAGATTCTCTCAGAAGCTGCCATTGCCATTAAAAGCTGATTATACATCTGACCAAGACGTGAGATAGGTTCCCAGAACATTCCAAGGAAAAATGCAAATGTTACAAATGTACCTACTTCGATCCCCCCATTTGCGGGTGTTTGAATAATTAAATATGCCCCGTATGAAATTAAGATAACCGTCCCGATTGCATTACTCATCTCAACAAAGGGTCTAAACATGGCACTTTTTTTCGTAGCATTGCGCCAACTCTCAAAATTATCTGTGTTAACGCCATCGAAGTACTCGGTATTTTCTCTTTCTTGAGAAAATGATTGGGTAATCCGAATTCCTTGAATGCTCTCGTTTAAGTGAGAATTCAAGCGAGATTGTTGAATACGAACCTGCTGCCATGAACGTCGAATGCGTTTTCGAAGTTTCGTAGAAATAAAGAACATGATTGGTAGTATTACCATGATTGCAAGCGCTAGTTTAGGGCTTAAGAATAGTAAGATACAGACAATCCCAACTAGCGTTACAATATCCATTAGTAAATTAATGATTCCATTGGTAAATAGCTCTTGCAATGAATTGATATCGTTCATTATTCGCACAAGAATGGATCCAGCTGACTTTGAATCAAAGAAACGATGCGACAAACGTTGAACGTGTGAAAATAGATGTTTACGTAAGTCATATATAACATTCTGACC
The DNA here is from genome assembly GCF_009856295.1 of Pontibacillus yanchengensis. Classification (NCBI taxonomy): domain Bacteria; kingdom Bacillati; phylum Bacillota; class Bacilli; order Caryophanales; family Bacillaceae; genus Pontibacillus; species Pontibacillus yanchengensis. The sequence goes on from NZ_WMEU01000001.1 coordinate 506,058, forward strand.
TAGAATATTTACCCACCTTATTCGTAAGGCATTTCCTACATAGCTCAGTAAATAGAGAATAGCAATTCCAACTACAAGTTGGATAAGCAGATTCATATCTTTATCTTCAATCACGATATCGATTACCACTTTACCAATAAGAATTGGAACGACTAATCGAACAATTGTTGAAACGAGCATGGCAATGATAGCTAATGGAAGCAAAGTCCTAGAATACGGCTTTACATATTGCAATAGTCTTCTCATTTGTTGCCAGTTAAATGGTTTATCAATAGCTTGATCTTGGGTGTACTTGAATCGCTTTAAATGTGGACTAACTGGTTTTTGGTCTTTTTTCTTTCTTGCCATACTTTTCCACCTCCTTATGAACTTTTGGTTGCTTCCATGATGGCTTCTTTATCTTGATACTGAATATCGTAAATGCGTTGATAAGGACCTCCGTTACTAAGAAGATCATCGTGAATACCTCGTTCTACTACTTTTCCATCTTCAAGAACAATGATTTCATCTGCATGTTTTAATGAAGATATACGATGAGCTATTATGAATGTAGTTCTTCCTTTCATTACTTCTTTTAACGCTCTTTGTATCTGTAGCTCTGTTTCCATATCCACAGCAGAGGTTGCATCATCAAGCACTAACACACTAGGATCTATGAGAATTGCTCTTGCAATAGCTACCCTTTGCTTCTGTCCACCCGATAGTCCCATACCTCTTTCTCCAAGTAACGTGTCATATCCATTAGGCATTTCCATAATAAAGTCATGAGCTTGTGCTCGCTTAGCTGCATCAACAATATCATCGATGCTGGCCTGAGGATTACCATAAGCAATGTTTTCTTTTATAGTAGTGGAGAATAAAAATGATTCTTGTAACACAAAACCTATATTGCTTCGTAACTCTTTTAAACCATATTCATGTACTGGCTTTCCATCTATTAGCACTTCACCTTGTTCTGGTTCATAAAAACGAGTAATTAATTGAGTAATACTTGTTTTACCAGATCCTGTGGCACCAATTAATCCAATCGTTTTTCCAGTTGGTGCGTCAAAGCTAATGTCTTTAAGGGCAGAATCATCATCTTCCTCATAGGAAAGGGTGACATTATTAAACGTGACATGGCCATCTAATCTCGCTTTTCGAATAGGAGCATCCATTTCTTGAATATCCTCATCTGCCTCTAAAATTTCCAGTAACCGTTCACCTGAAGCTTTTGATTGTGAGAAGAGGTTAATCACAAATCCGAGATTCATTAATGGTCCCAAAATATACCATACTAAACTAAAGAATGCAGTTAATTCCCCTATCTGCAATGGTCCATTGATAACCAGATAAGCACCGAAAGCTAACAATGCAACAACACATATATTTCCAATAAACTCCATAAGCGGAAAATACTTCGCCCAAATGTTAGAAGTTTCTAAGTAATTTGATCGATAATCATCATTTCGATCAACAAATCGACCAATTTCAAAGTCCTCCCTTGATAAGGACTTTACTGTATTCATGCCGCTTATGTTCTCCTGCACTCTAGTATTCATTCTTCCAAACGCTTTACGAATCCCTCTAAATGCAGGATGCACACGTTTGTCAAACTTATATACTACTACACCGAGAAACGGCATTGCAGCCATTGTGACAAGTGCTAGCTGCCCAGAATAATAAAACATGACGCCTAAACTAATCACAATCAATAAAGTAATACGTATCAATTCTGCAAAACCAAATGAGAGGAAGAAGCGAAACGCTTCCACATCTGCTGTCAAACGAGACATCAAATCTCCAGTTCTCGCATTATCATAATAGCGAAATGGTAAGCGTTGAAGCTTTTTATATAATCCATCTCTTAGTGTATAAACCGATTTAATACCAAATAAATCGCCTAAGTACTGCTGTAAATATGTTGCTATTCCTTTGATAATCATTAAGCCAATGAATACTGCTGCTATATATGGAATCAGTTCATATCTTTCAGGTCCTACAACATCATCAATTGTCTTTTGCAAAACAATTGGGTACACAACCGTTATACCAGTAACTAAAATCAAGAATAATAAAGATATAAAAAAGTACTTCTTAAATGGCATATAATATTCTTTTAACTTTTCTAATGTCTCCAAAAGTGCCCCTCCTTTTTCTGCTCCAAGTTTCTAACGTAATTATAAATATATCGAGTATCGAAATAAATTTCCACCCATTTGCCTTAATTTTTTAAAAATTTTAAAAGATTCCTTCCATAGTTTTGGATTTTACTACAACTTTTGACTGAGGGCAGCTTTATTTGTTTCGGAAATCCATTTAGAAAAAAATAACCCGGTTCAAAAAAGAACCGGGTTAATAATATACTATTACTTCTCGTTATTTCCTAGAACACGATTCACACGCTTTTCTAGCATTTTCATTCCGCCACCACCGGCTTGGAAGTGACGAAGATTACCTTCTTCATCAAATACGTAATATGCTGGAACATACTGATTTTCGAAAGCATCTGTTAGTTCATGTTTATTATCAACAAAAATTGGCTGCGTAATACCATGTTCTTCAGCTACTTGCTTAATTTGGTCTAAATCCAAATCTTTTTCAGAACGAGGCATATGAACAGCTACAACGTTAAGATCATCTTGAAAACGATCACGAAATTCATTAACGTTTGGCATTGCTTCTTTGCAAAGGCCACAACTTACAGACCAGAAATGAATAAGTGTTGGCTTGTCTCCTAGAAGTTCATCTTTCGTAACCTCACCATTAATCCATTCTGTAGCGCCTTTAAGTTCTGGCATTGGAGCTCTAAGTTTCATAGGTAGTCCTCCTTTTAATTAACAATCAAATTTAGGATAGGAAAAAGGTCTAACTAAAACAGTTAGACCTTAGTGTACCCTCTACTATTATAGAGTATCCTGACCTGGCTTCCAGTTTGCTGGGCAAAGTCCACCAGTTTGAAGTGCTTGAAGTACACGTAGTGTTTCATCTACGTCACGTCCTACTTCATCAGGGTTAACTGTAGCGTGTTTAAGTTCACCTTCAGGACTGATAATGAAAAGCCCACGAAGAGCAATACCTTCTTCTTCAATTAGAACACCATAGTCTTTTGATACTTGATGGTTTGTATCTGCTGCTAATGGATAGGAAACATCGCCAAGACCATTATCATCACGACTTGTATTAATCCATGCAAGGTGAGTGTGTACTGTATCTGTAGATGCACCAACAACTACTGCATCAAGATCTTCGAATTCGTCGTAACGATCAGAAATTGCTGTGATTTCTGTAGGGCAAACGAAAGTGAAGTCCATTGGATAGAAGAAAAGAACCGTCCACTTGTCGTTTTTCATATTTTCTTCAAGGCTTACTTTTTGAAATTCTTTGTTAGGCATAACAGCTTCCATTTCAAAGCGTGGAGCTTGTTTTGCTACCATGCGTTCTGCCATGATAATCCCTCCATTAATTAGTAAGTATTTACATCAGTTTCTACAATCATTGATGGTTATTCAGGTTTATCTTTCAACCACGTATCATATTATAACGAAGCCTCAATTTTTAGTCAATGTTAAATAATAATTAATTTAATCTGTGATGTGCTATCTCCTTGAATTCCATCAAACCTTTATCATTGTTCCCTATTACATTTCTCATTAAACAATAAAAACGGATGAATGAGAAGTAATATGCTTTATTGGATGTTTTATGGTACATTCTTCAGTGAAATGACAAAGTATGTCAAAGTTTGATATGTGTCGAGCATTACCATTTGAAATGGTTCTTTTATGTAATGTATAGTAAATTACATAATGCTTACATATTTGACTTCATACTTAATGTTGGAAAGGGGATTATATGAATTTCTTTAAAGGTGGAGAATTTAGTTGGACAGCCTTTTTAGATCCTGTTCTATCAGCAGGATTAAAAGTGGGATTAGTCATTATCGTATTTCTAATAGTTTCCCCAATTGGGAAGCGAATTATTTCAAGTTTAATTAATGGGGCTGGAAAGAAACAAAAATTATCTGAAGGTCGCTCCAAGACACTAGAAAAGCTTATTTTAAATGTTTATTCCTATGCATTAGGCTTTATCTTAATTGCTACATTGTTTGGGTTATTTGGTATTGATCTTGCACCTCTAATTGCCGGAGCAGGTATTATTGGACTAGCCATTGGTTTTGGCGCACAAGGCCTTGTTAGCGATGTAGTTACTGGTTTCTTCATCCTGCTTGAAAAACAAGTTGAGGTAGATGAATATGTAACAGCTGGTGGGATGAATGGTGTTGTGGAAGAAGTTGGCCTACGCACTACAAAAGTTCGTAGCTTTGATGGGACATTAAACTTCATTCCCAATCGTCATATCAGCACAATTAGCAATCATTCTCGTGGAAATATGCGTGCATTAGTAGATATCGGAATTGCTTATGGGGAGAATATCGATGACGCTGTAAAAGTTCTCCAAAAAGTTTGCGATGATTTCGCTGAAAATGATGAACGCATTAAAGACGGACCAAATGTACTAGGTGTACAAGGTTTAGGTTCCTCTGATGTTGTCTTGAGAATACTTGGTCACACAGATAACATGCAACAATGGGCTGTAGAACGTGATTTACGCAAACGGATGAAAGAAGCACTTGATGCAGAAGGAATTGAAATTCCATTCCCACACCAAGTTTATATTACAAAACAAGAAGAACAATCATAGTACACTTTCTAAGTATTTATCATTAAAACACAATACATCACCAAAAAGAGCTTGGATTATTTCCAAGCTCTTTTTAATAGAAGATTATTCCATTAAAGCTGAGTTTGAGATAAACACTTATTTAGCGGGATGTTTCCAATACCTTAATATGGAATAAAGGTGGCCTGGGAACAACTCGCGTCCTGATGGGGAGCTGGCAAGCCTCCTCGAGCCCAAAAGCGGGCTTGCCTACCTCTTTCTCCGGTGGGAGTCACCTCGTTCCCTGGCACACCTTTACTTTTGTTGAGATGAACGGAAACATGGCTAGGTTTGCTCGGTGGGATGCGTACTTCATGTATTGAAGATTAGCCAATTTGACGAGGTATATTGAATATGCGATCTCCGCCACCGACTTTGTATTTACCATGGCGAGATTTTTTATGCCATTAAAAGAAAATGGATCTCATGAAAACAGGCCTAAACTCATTGTTTAGGCTTGTTCTTCTTCTCTCTTCCATACTTCCACTTTTTTAATATGCGAATCCTCTAAATCTTTCACTTTGAAGCGATAATCTCCTACATCAATCTCCGTGCCAATATCAGCTTCCATATTTTGCATCATAATCCAACCGGAAATAGTATCGACTTCATCGTGGTCTAGCTCTAAATCGAAATAATCATTTACATCTTGAATAGACATTTTTCCATCAAGCAGTTTATGACCGTTATCTAATGACTCCAAAGGTAGTTCTTCCTGATGATCAAATTCATCTCTTATTTCTCCGACAATTTCTTCAAGTATATCTTCTACAGTGACAATACCAGATGTGCCACCATATTCATCTACCAAGACAGTCATATGAGTGTGCTCTTTTTGCATTGTTACTAATAAATCACGTAGAGGAGCATTTTCGAATATCTTTCTTACAGGTCTTATATAATCCCGAACTTGACTTGTTTCATCGCACTCATCATAAAATAGTTCTTTCATATGAATAATACCTACAATATCATCCTTATCCTCGTTAATTACTGGATAGCGTGTGTATCTTTCTTGCTTCATCATCTCAATAATATCCATGATGGAATCATTTAAATCAATGACAACCATTTCTGTTCTTGGAATCATAATTTCTTTTGCTGAGCGATTGTCAAATTCAAATATACGATCAACATATTTATACTCCGCTTGAGTTATTTCCCCTTGATGATAACTTTGGGTTAGTATATGTCGTAATTCTTCCTCTGAATGCACTTCTTCTTGTTCTTTTGCAGTCTGCAACCCAAACATACGCACAAGTACATTGGCCGATCCATTTAATAGCCAAATTAATGGATACATAATAATATGAAACCAAATTAAAGGACGCGCAACAAGTAAAGCAATAGTTTCTGCTTTTTGTATAGCAAAGGTCTTTGGTGCTAATTCCCCTAATACCACGTGTAAGAATGTAATAATAAAGAATCCAAATGCAAAAGAGATGGTATGGGTTAATGGTTCCGGCATTGCTAAAGCCTCAAATAAAGGATGAAGCAACTGCTCCATAGTTGGTTCTCCTAGCCAACCTAATCCTAAAGAAGTAATGGTGATTCCTAACTGACAAGCAGACAAATAGTCATCTAAATTTTTTACGAGCTTTAGACCTAATTCTGCTTTTTTATTGCCGTTTTGAGCCATTGATTCTAAACGAGATTTTCTAATCTTTACGATAGCAAATTCACTTGCTACAAAAAAAGCAGTTAATATAATTAATAATGCTACAATCGAAAGTTTTAAAGCAATCATTAAGACCTCTCCCTATTCACTAAAAATGGTTTGGAATGCTATTTATTCCACAGACTTCCAATCCAAAATAATTCTTTAAAGGGCTGACATTTTTGTATTTTAGCCAGCCCTGTTGTTTATGCTTTTATACCTTTAGAATCTACTGCCTGACATACTTCATCAGCTGTTAAGCCATCAGCATTAATAACAGACCCTTGGGTTGAAGCTGTTGCCATTCCCATAACATTTTTATCTTGACCAGAAATTACACAGCAATCACAGCCATTTGCATCATCTTCACTTCGCAGGTCAACAATTTCATGCCCTTTGGCTTGTAATGCTTCACGAACGTCTGAAAGAGTTCCTTCCACTCCAACTTTAGACATTGTACATCCCTCCTTTGAATATAGAACGAGATCGTTCAGCTTGTAGTTTATCCTGAACAAAAGAAGGTATGCACAAATAGCTCTATAATCGCCGCAACGAAGCCTCTACTACATTCACGCCTACCTCAAGAGCTTCTTCATTCGGTTGAAGTTTGCTATGGTGTAAGCCATAAGGAGAATCGACACCAAGCCAAAACATAAATCCAGAGATATCACGGAGCATATAACCAAAGTCTTCACCCGTCATAGCTGGTTTGGAATCTCGATAATGATACCCATTATCTTCAACTATTTTTTGAAAAGGCTCTATAAACTTTTCAGAATTACGTACCTGATAATAATTTGAACCATAGTCGATTTTAATAGAACACTCTTGGCTAATTTCAGTTCCTTTTGCTAACGCCTCGATTTTTTCTTTTAATAAGTCCATTGTTTCAGCATGAAATGATCTCATCGTTCCCTCTAAGCGAGCGTTTTCTGCAATTACATTTTGCACGAATCCTCCCTCGATTTTACCGATTGTTACAACCGCAGAATCGAGTGGATCAACATTTCTAGCTACGATTTGTTGCGCTTGCACTGTAAATTGACTAGCAGCTAACACCATATCTCTTGTAAAATGAGGGTATGCAGCATGTCCACCTTTACCCTTAAAATCAATAAATAATTCACTTGTGTTAGCAAATAATAGCCCTTTACGAGAAGAAATAGTCCCAACTGGGAGCTCTGGTGCTATATGTAATGCAAAAACCGTATCCGGCCACCATTCCTTGAGTTGTTCACTTTCTATCATAGGCAAAGCGCCTCCTGGCCATTCCTCAGCAGGTTGGAATAAAAACAGGGCATTTTGTTCTGCTGGTTCTCTTGCCAAACGCGTTAATGCTCCTAATGCAATCGTCATATGCATGTCATGCCCACACGCATGCATATTCCCTTCATGTGTTGATTGAAACGCATAACCTGTGTCCTCTTGGATGGGTAGGCCATCAATATCGGCACGATATGCAATTGTCTTCGTTGCATCAGTGCCAAGCACTTTTATAAGAACACCCGTTTCCCATGTTTTGATTTGTAAATGATCTTGTGGTAACTGCTGAATATAGTCTAATATATATTGCTGAGTCTTGGTTTCCTTAAATCCAAGTTCAGGAATTTTATGCAATTCTCTTCTAATTCCTATTAACTCTTCTGCCTTCATTCAATCACCTCATTTATTTAATATCACATCATATAGAAAAGAAGCAGGAGGAATTCTCCTGCTTCATGATTATTAATCGTCTAGTTTACGAAGTTCTTGTTTAATTTCTGTTTTTCCTTTAGTTTGATCATCAATTTCTTTAATGACCTTGGCTGGTGTACCAGCTACAACTGAATTTGGAGGAACGTCTTGGGTTACGATGGAGCCTGCTGCTACAACAGATCCTTTTCCTACTGTAACTCCTTCAAGAATAACTGCATTCGCCCCTACAACAACTTCATCTTCTACTACAACTGGTTTTGCGGAAGGAGGCTCAATAACACCTGCTAAAACAGCACCAGCACCAATGTGGCAATTCTTTCCTACTGTAGCACGTCCACCAAGCACAACGTTCATATCAATCATCGTGCCTTCACCCACTACAGAGCCAATGTTAATGGCAGCACCTAGCATAATAACGGCACCATCACCAATTTCTACCTGATCACGGATAATAGCACCCGGCTCAATACGAGCATTAACTTTTTTCAAATCTAGCGTTGGAATTGCTGAGTTACGACGATCATTTTCAACTACGTAGTCAGCAATTGCATCCTCATGTTCTTTCAAAAGAGGCTCAACCTCTTTCCATTCACCGAATAGGACACCTGTTTCGTTATCAACGAATGTCTTTACATTCTCACCGAAATCAAGTGTCTTTAGGTTCTCCCCTTTAATATATACTTTCACAGGAGTTGATTTTTTGCTGTTTGATATAAAAGAAATAATCTCATTTGCATCCATTTGTTCCATGTGTAGTTCCTCCTTCATATTATGTATGTTCCTTTATTGTTTTACTTTATCAAACACATTGTGTAGTGACAAGAAAATTAGTTTCCCTGCTAGTATTAAACATAAGTTGATCTCTAATGGAAAAAACACCTTATGAGTAAGACATACACATTTACTCTCCTTGGAACCATACTCCTCCTGAATACCAACAAAAAGAAAAATTGTTGACCCATAAAATGAGTCAACAATGTCGATTTACTATTCATTAATATTTTGGTGTAGGAGTTTTAATATAGCGCGTCTGGTTAAGATTCCGTCGAAGAATCCATCGACATCTACTACACAAACGAATGGATGATCAATAACGGATTGCAGTCCTTTTGAGAAGTTATCGTCAGGGCTTATATAAGGGACGTTCTTATTCATAACTTCTTCAACTGTTATCGTGGAAAGTCGATCTAATTCAAACTGTTCTTTTCCTAGCATGTTGTTTATTATATTAGTTTTGCTTATGATCCCTTTTAGTTTATATTGAGGATCCAAGACTGGCACTGCTGAATAACCAGATTTCACTAGTACTAGTAAAGCGTGTTCCATCGGATTACCACCTTGTACGTGGGCAACTTTTTCTGATGGAATCATCAAGTCTCCAACTGAGTACGTTTCCAATTCTTTTCTTTGTACACTAATCAATTGTTACACTCCTTCTAGTTCAGCACATGGAGGAGCCAAGCAATCATGAAATTCTCAATTCCTTTGTATCCCAAAAAACATTATACCATAAATGGTTAGAGAATACGATATCCATTTACCGAACTTATTGATTTGGATAAACCCACTTTAAACTAGAGATTTTCAATCCATTTTCCTTATTCACTATGGTTATACGTTGTTGAGGAATTTGAGTTCCCATTAATTCCGAAGAATCTTGTCTAGATTCTTCAATTAGTAACTCATCATTCGATACTGATTTCACATCAAACCGCTTGGATTGCAAGCTATGTATCATATAGGGAGAAAAATCTGTTGAAGCGAATTGATATCCTTCTCCAGAGATAAATAAGTGTTCCTTAAACATCTCCATCATTAAGTCTTTTGTAAAAACACTCAAAAAGTCTTCTCTAATATAGTGATACTGGGATGACTTTTCAGCATGAAGCGATTGTATATCATGTGCTTTCAAAAGAATTTCCTCCCATCCCCCCTCAGTTAAATCCTCAATATCATCTTCTATATTTGCTTGTACATTCGTACTAAACAAGCATAATAACCCTATTACAAGTACGATTGGTATCCGCTTCATAAAACATTCCTTTCGTTAAAATGTAGGGGGGATGATCGCTCGCATAGGTAGATCAACCCCATTTGTGCGTTATGATTCTTTTTGATTGTGCTGAACTTCGATTTTAATAGGTATTAATTCTTTGTGTCCGCAAAGGGAACAGGCAAGTTGTTTTTTTGAAAATAAGACACAACATCGTGTACATCGGTATTGCATCATACATCCCTCTTTCTGGTTGTTGATACTTATTCTAGCAATATATGATATGCAGTGGAGAACTATTCGTTCGCAAATTCCCTGCATGACTAGACAAGTATCGAGAGAAGCTTCGATGAAATCAACATAGATGTAGGAGGTATTGACGAATATAATCGCTTTTCGCATTTAAGGATTGATTCTTCGACAAAAAAAACCAGCAAATCCATATAGGAATCTGCTGGTTAAATAAGCAAGCATTCATGTTCATAAATGTAAGAATACTGAATGTCAATAAAGATATAGTGATGGGCAGATAATGGAAAACTAAAGGTTCGAACCATTTCTCTTGTATCAATATCAGAATAAAGATCTGACAACCGTCCTTTATTCCACATTCTCATTTGTACCATGTTCTCAAGAAAATAAGGACGGAACGCCCAGTTTGTACCTAAAATCTCCGACTCCTTTATCCAATCTTCATGATACTTGCGATAGTTTGATGAGATTTGTTGACCATTACTATCACATACATAAATTCGGAAGCTCTCTTCATCAAAATAACGACAGACTTTTTCAATAAAACTATCTACCTTCTTTGGCCCATCCCAATGATCCAATAAACCTCTTGTTCGTTGGTCCCATTTCAAGACAAATGCTAATCGGTCTTCAATTAATCCTTTCTCTCTTCGAATAAAAGCATTGACCTGATCTTTTAATAACCCCTCTTTTGCAAAAGGATTTAAAAACGAAAATGAAGGATGTTCTAAATAATAGCCCTGATAAAATCTACCACCATGCTTCCATGCGTAATATAGTTGGAAAGAGTCTTCCACATTTTCAAATAGCATAGCGGCACCAATCCTGCGTGCTAACATAGATAATGAATATAAGATGTCCTGGAAACCACTAGAATTCATATCTCTTAAAATCTTTGAATCAATTTTTAGGATATGCGGTTCTAGTTGTCTAATGTAATCCAGATTTGAACTTTTAGCTCCGACTTGATCAATCGCAATTTGAATACCATAGGTTTTGTAATACAACAATAGATGGCTTAAACTTTCAAAATCCTCTTCGAAATCATGTTCTGTTATTTCCAGTACAATTCGATTATAGGAAAAACCTTGTTCTACGAAAGATGTAAGTGTTTCAATTAATTTTTCACCATTCAACATTAATTGTCTTGCATTCCGATTAATGAACAAACAGCTAGTCTTGTCCTCGTTATCTACAACCTCTTGTAAAGCTAATTTCAATAAATGCTCGTCCAGTTCTAGTTTGAAATCATCGGGTACTTGAGGATCTTGAAAAAAAGTTCCTAAGCTCTCCCACTCTTCACCTACCTTAATTCTTCCAAGTACTTCATAACCTATTATGTCGTGCTTAATTGCTGAAAAAATAGGTTGATAGGCTGGTTTTGTCTTCTCAATCTGGGCGATTATGTCTAATGGATCCATATGTAATTCCCTCCTGTACTACACATACTCTGTTTTTCTCATGTTTGGAAGAGTCAAGCAACTCCCTTCCCCCCAATTCTGATGTAATAGTTAAACTACCGTGAGTATCCTCAGTAAAACCCTTTGCAAAAATGGCTAAGTCCTCCACTACCCGCTCCTGTTCTGATTCTAGGTTTATCTTTTCTATAAAATCAATCAAATACATAAGGTAGTTCTTTTCTGGGGCAATCCCTTCTCCCTCATCATGAATAACATAATAACTTCGTCCCTCGAGTCTAATTGAACGGTTATACTAATTCCATCGAGTCTTTGGTGTATTGTATTTCCCATAACATTCACAACAATCTGGCGAATTCGAACCTTGTCTACAAAAGTAACCTGATCCTCTTCACCTAAGTTTTTGTGAATATACAGTTGTTTATCTTCTAGGAATCATAACATTTAAGTTTTCATTTAATCATCCGCGCCCATTTCCAACGCTATATATAGTATCAATTCATCTGTTCTTGTAGTTAAATGATGTCTGGAAGCGAAGGTAATAGCGAACGAATTTCTCGTAAACAGGTAAGTCGATCCATTCAAGGCATCATCATATCCAAAAGCACAAATTCAATCTTGCCAACTTTCAGGAGTACCAATGCTTCATCTCCATCTGCTGCTTCTAACAAGTCAAATTATTCATTAGATAGATAATTGATAATTGGCCACACATTCTCGTATATCTTGATTATCATCTACGAAAATAATTTTTAGTAACAAAGGTAGCCCCCTTTTTTATGTTATATATATTTTAAAACATTACCTTAAAGTTCGGTAGTATGGAAAATCTAAAATCGAAAAGCCCAAGCAAGAAACTTGGGCTAGTGTATATGGAATGTTTACTGATCTTTTTGCTTATGTTGATCATTTTTCTCAATCGGTTGATCTAGTTGATTCTCAAATTCTTCACTCATTTTCTCTAGAATCCAATCACGTTTCTTTTCTGTCATCCAGCCCTCTTCAACATTTTGATCTAATTTCACTTTTGCTTCCTTCAAAAGTTGCTTTTTCACTTCTTCTGGTCTTTGTCCTGCTTTTTCGATTACTTGGCGTAATGTTAACCCTTTTTCTTGATAAGAACGCAAATCATCTTTTGATGTGTTGATAATCTTAGACAAATCATTCAACATCCATTTGTGATGACCTCTATGATGTTCGCACTCCCCATTGTTATTGACTGGGCTATAGTCTTCTTCTGCGAAAGCATTTACATTAATCAGATTCAAAGCAAACATAGCTATTAATGTTCCAACCCATAGCTTAAGCTTCATGATGTATACCTCCTTTCTTGTTGAGTCATTCTATAGCTTAACCAGTATTTATCTACAATATCTCAAAAAAATCTATAGATTTTGTTAAGACACAATAATATGATTTGGGTAAAGTGACCAAAAAAGATATAATAGAAACAGAAGTTTAATGAGAAGAGGTTTTGTCTAGTGGAAACACATACATTCACTAAAAAAGAAGAAGTCGCTAATGCCATAACACATGGGATTGGCGTATTATTAAGTATTGCCGCCTTAGTTATACTTGTTGTGAATGCTAGTATGAATGGTGGACCATGGGATATCATATCTGTGTCCATTTACGGAGCTTCAATGATTTTCTTGTATTTATCCTCAACACTTGTTCACGCAATGCCACCTGGAAAATGGAAGGACCGCTTCGAAGTTTTTGATCATGCTGCCATCTATTTATTTATTGCAGGAACTTACACTCCAATATTGTTACTCTTGTTAGGTGGCAATCTAGGGTGGACGCTATTTGGTGTAGTATGGGGAATTGCAATCGGTGGTGTATTCTTCAAAATGTTCTTTGTAAAACGTTTCGTCGTATTATCAACTGTCTTTTACTTATTAATGGGATGGATCATTGTTTTTGCTTGGAACCCACTAGTTGCTAAGTTCGCTTTTGGCGGTCTAGTACTCCTCATAATTGGAGGCATTCTGTATTCTCTAGGAACCATCTTTTATGTATGGCGAAGTTTTACATTTCACCATGCAGTATGGCATATCTTTGTTATGGCAGGAACCATCGTACACTTTTTTGCGATTTTCTTCTATATACTGTAATGCTTCCTTTTGAAATAAGATGGACATTAATAACATGAGCAGAGAGGCTTCTTTGATTAATCCCATAAAGCAACATCTTTAAAAGAAATGATAAAGATGCCTTTATCAGGCATAGGGTATATACTGAAATTAAACATTCACAATCCACAACTTATTGTTTAATAAGAGAACTCCTAACGAAATCACTATGTTAGGAGTTCTTTTATTCGCTCATCTTGAATGACTATTCATTCATTTTGAGTTCTTCATCTTTTTTTAAAAAGGAAATGAATTTAACCATTGTCCACCATCTAAGGTAACAACCTCACCATTCATATAAGAGGCTTTTTCAGATAAAATAAAGTGCGCCAAATCTGCTATCTCTTCTGGTTTTCCTAACCTTCCAAGTGGAACTGAATCTAATGTTCGTTTTGCAGCTTGTTCTGATTCAAACAATTTTTCAGCTCCTCCAGTTCGTTCGATTGGGCCAGGAGCAATCGCATTTGTCCTAATTTTGTACTTATGCCCCCATTCTACTGCCAATGTGCGAGTCATGGTTAAAACACCGGATTTAGCACTTGCAGAGTGAATCACTCCAGCACCTGCGTTCCAAGCATAAGTAGCAACAATATTAAGAATATTACCTTGAATCTTGTTTTCAATCCAATACTGTCCCACTTCTCGACTGCAATAGAATGTACCATTTAATACAATATCAATAACTGAATCCCAGCCATTTACTGATAGTTTTTCTGCAGGGCTAACAAAATTCCCTGCTGCATTATTTACTAAATGGTGGATAGACCCAAAGTGATTGATGGTCTCTTCGACCATTCGAGCAACATCCTCAGGCTCCCGTACATCCATTACAATAGTATAAACTCGGTCTACACTTCCACCTGCAATCTCATTTTTTGCAGCTTCCAATCGTTCTTCATTTCGCCCAGTTATAACAACTTTTGCACCTTCTTCTACAAACTTCTTGGCCATAAATTTTCCCATTCCATTTGAGCCACCTGTTATGATGGCAACCTCATTTTGCATGAATCCTCACTCCTTTACTATATAATCATTTCTTTTAATAAACACGAAATACCTTTCAACATAAAAAATTTATTCAGATTTTCATTGAAATACCGAACAGAAAAAAAGCGAATTCATGCTATAATTCATCTATGAATCTCGAACTCTTTTACAGAACGAGTAAATACCAACAAAAGGCGTGACGTTTATGTCTAAAAAAATGACCCGCCGTACATTTATTAAACGCTTATTCGGAAGTGTGTTAGGCTTAATTGGGTTAAGTGGGGGTACGTATTATTACGCTAAACATATAGAACCCTCCCTATTAACAATGAAAGAAGAGACCATTGAATTAAGTAATATCCCAGATGCATTTGATCAAGTGAAAATTCTACAGTTTAGTGATACGCACATTGGTTTTCATTATGATATTCCTCAATTCGATGCATTAATAAATGAATTGAACTCCAAGCAACCTGACCTAATTTTATTTACAGGAGATTTATTTGATGCACCAAATCAAGTTCCATTCGAAATACTTGAGCAAGCTGCCGCAGTTTTATCCAGACTAGATGCACCACTTGGTAAGTATTGGATTTATGGAAATCATGATCATGGAGGTTACGGAACAGAAATTATTGCTACTTATATGCAAAAAGGCGGATTTCAATTATTGAAAAATGAACACGTGACATTGAAGAAGGAGCAGTCCACCATAACGTTAGCAGGTTTAGATGACGCCATGCTCGGTAAACCAAATGTCAACAAAGCATTACAAGGTGCAAATCCAGATTTATTCACTCTTCTAATGTGTCACGAACCAGACTATATACATCAAGTAAATAATGCACCAGTCGATATACAACTTTCCGGACATAGTCATGGTGGTCAAGTTCAGATACCATTCTTTGGGTACCTAGTCACACCTCCACTAGCTAAACAATATGTAGAAGGGTGGTACAGTATTGGGACTCACCCCATTCGGCTATACGTTAGTCGTGGCATAGGAACGACAAGGCTGCCTTACCGATTCATGTGTAAACCAGAATATACAATACACACTTTACAAAGTACGACCAATAATTGATGCATCTATCAATCTGTTTTTTAGTGGACATACTCATCTCCCTTAATCCTTCATAAGATGTTATGAAAGCCCAATGAAAAGGAGAGATGGTTATGTACACACATTACCCAGTGGTTTATTATCCCAGAACTGATATTAATCAAATTCAGCCATATATGGATGAAAATTACAGAAATGATGAACGTTTTATCGGCCCCTTCTTCCTACCATTTGTAGCAGGAGGTCTAGCTGGTTTAGCTGTAAGTCCATTTTTCTTTGGTGGATTCCGCCCCTATCCGTATCCTTGTTATGGCTATCCTTGCTACCCGCCTTATGGAGGTGGATATGGTCCATACGGTCCAGGGCCATACGGAGTTCCTTACCGATTAGATTCACCTAACTTTAATACCTATACATCAGAATACGGCCAGGAATTTGATGGAGAGTAACAATAGGCATTTCTAATTAGCCAGTTTCCCTAAGGAAAGATATGTATGACCTCCATGATCCCTTTTCAAATAAAACGTAGCGCTATTGTTTTCACTTTTTGTTCATAGCTTTTTATGAATATTCCATGATACAATACGGTCATGTTTGGAAAGCGGATGATGGAGGAGTATATATGAATAGAAATAAACCTATAATGATTGGATTGTTACTTACATTTTTGGTATTAAGCGCTTGCTCAAAAAGCTATCAAGGTGATTTCTCATATGAGGTAAAGGATTTTGAGTTTAAGAACCAGGACGGAGAATCTGTATCTAAAGAAGATCTTGAAGGTACATTTTGGGTAGCTGATTTTATTTTCACGAATTGTACGTCGGCATGTCCACCCATGACAGCAAATTTAGCACGTGTACAAGAAGAGATAAAAAAAGCTGGTTTACAAGATAAAGTTCGGTTTGTTTCTTTTACAATTGACCCAAATCACGATACACCTGATGTTCTCTCAGAATATATTCAATCTCATGGTGGTGAACTGAATAACTGGGATGCTCTTACAGGATATTCACCTGATCGAATCAAGGAGTTTTCTATTAACTCTTTCAAAGCACTAGTTGACAAAATTCCTCGTAAAGACCCAGCTGAAGGGGAAGTTGACTACAACTTCTTACATTCTTCTAGTTTTTACATAGTGTCACCAAACGGCAATGCAATTAAAAAAATTGACGGTACGCAGTTCGAAAATGTCGATAAGTTAGTTAAGGAACTTAAAAATTATATAAAGTAACTCATACATCAACAGCAATCACTTACGAACTTGAGAGTTTTCTTCGTGCTAACGAAGACGCTCTCAATTTGATTTTTTAGGATAGTTTTTGTACGATAGTTATAAATGTGTGTGTTAGGAGGAAAAGATTTGAGAAAAAGTGAATCACATGCTTCGATTGAAACAATAGCTCAGGCTATTTTTGTGGTAAATCGACACGCTAAAACAGCACCAGAGCCAAGGCAGCTATATACACTTAAAAAAAAGGCGATTCAACAACTTTTGGATCAAAAATTAGCTAAAAAAGTAGGCCTCCACTTCTCTGACCACCCGAAATACAGCCATCAACATTCAACACTACTTGTGCAAATAGCCGATTATTATTTTCACATCCCTCCCAAAAAAGAAGACTTTCAAACAGTGAAGCATTTAGGTAATGTAGATCAATCTTATCGTAATCCACGTCCTTCTCTATCATTATCAAAAGCTAAACGAATTCTATACACTTTTTTAGATTGGGAAGAACCAGCAAGAAGAGATACGGTCAAGACTGCAAAATATGGCCCAAAAGCTTACCACCAAACTTCACCATTTTCACCTTGGGGTCAATTCACTTCATGGAATAAAAGTAATTCTAAATCCAGAAGACGAAACAACACTTAGCCCATCCAGATGTTTTTCTTTTCTTATGGGATGGTAATGTAAGCCATAAGGAGGGATTAGTAATGAAAGATTTTATGTACGAGTTATTCCAATTTATGAAGTGGTCTGAGGAAATGAAAGATAAGTATTCACGGCTTTCTGACAAAGAAAAAGAGATAGTAAATGAATTCGCCCCCTTTTCGGAAAACCCAGAAACATTAAATACAGAAATCACCAAATGGTATGAAGAACTTCATAAAAAAGTTACTTACTAGAACAACCGATAAGTAGTTCAGTTTTTGAGTACTCAAAATCAATTGTACTCCTAGATTGGACTACTTTTTATGTTTTTCACAAAAAAAGCAGTTAAGTTTATAATTTAAAATCTTTAGTTGTTCCACAAACGAGGCATACTTTGAAGACTTGAAGTTGAGATAAATTTGGTGATCGCACAGAAAGAGCGATGTTTCCGTAGATTTAGTTAGAATAAAGGTGGTCGTGGAACAACTCGCGTCCTGCCAGCGAGCTGGCGAGCTACCTTCGGGGAAAACACCCTCAGGGGGATCTTGCCTTCCTCTTTCTCCGACGGGAGTCTCCTTGTTCCACGGCCACCTTTGCTAGTATTGGGAGCAACGGAAACATTGCGAAGTTAGAGAAGTTGAGGTATTTGAATATCATCTGACGGTCTACACCCTAGTAAGTTCCACAATTGGTTCAAAACAAAAAATTCTGTGGCAAGAAAAATAATGAACATTTAGTTCGCTGTTTGTAAAAAATAAAGTTTTATTTGTCCGTAAGATCTAACCAAAGAGGGTTTTCACTAAAAATAAGGGCTTATATGTCCTTTCGGGAGACATACAACATTTGGCCGCGTGTACGATAACCATTACCCGGCTGAGGGTGAAGGGGAACTACGAGACTCCCGCGGGAGAAAGAGGTTGGTGAGACGCCGGAGGGAGCAAAGCGACTGAGAAGGCTCACCAGCTTGCCTGCAGGAAAGCGAGTTGGTGAGCCGTAACCCCTTCCACGTTTCAAGTATCGGACCCATCACCTTTTGAATATATCTCGAATCCAAGTCTTCAAGATAATGGGGCTTTTCTGGAATAATTTATGTCCTTTCTTGGTAAGATATTTGTATTTTATTGATTAGTTTTATTATTTATCAGCAATAAAGAAGAACATTAAATCTCCCTGAGATTTAATGTTCTTCTTGAATATTTTTTTAGTATTTATACTTTATAACCTACTACTTTAGTTACAATACGAGCCTGTCAATTGTTTGGACTAACTCGACAATCTCTGGTTTTGAAACTTGTGAATCTGCCCCAACCATTTCTCCCTTGTGTCGCAAATCATCGGTAATTAGGGAAGAGAAAATAATAACTGGTAATTTCGTTAGTCGAGGGTCATCTTTTATGCGCTTTGTTAAATGATGACCATCCATCTGTGGCATTTCTATATCTGTTAGCACCAGTTGAAGATGATCTTCAATATTAGATTCTTCTTCAATAAGTGAATCTAAATAGTCCATTGCTCCTTTTCCATCTTCATAAAGAAAAAGGTTGTTATAACCCGCTTCATGTAACGTTTCTTCAAGCATACTTCTCAGTAGTGCTGAATCTTCTGCAATTAAAATCCGCTTTTCTGAACGTTGACGCTCTCCAAGCGTCTTTATTTGACTTTTATTAATACTAGAATCAGGGCTAATATCTGCTACTATTTTTTCAAAATCTAATAGTAGAAGCATATCTTGAGCCATTTTTACTACACCTGTAATTTGAGTCTCTAACCCTTGATACATTTGATCAGGCTTTTCAATATTCCCCCAGGATATACGATGAATCTGTGTTACTGTATGTACATGAAAAACAATCTTGGTTTGATTAAACTCAGATAAAATAAATTTATCTTGTTCTGGATGCTCTGATGGAGGAAACCCTAGTGCGTGACCTACATCAATAACAGGAACAACCTCTCCTCTAATCTCAATAATACCTTGAACAGATCGATGAGAATGTGGTATTTGTGTAACAGGAACCGGATTTAATATTTCTTTAACCTTAATTACATTGATACCAAATTTGTTTTGACCGATTCCAAACTCCACTACCTCTAGTTCATTTGTACCACTTTCTAGCAAAATACCATTATCCTTCTCTTTCATAAATAACCCAACCTTCCCCATAACTAATCAATATCTATCTCTATTATAGATATTTGTATAGGAATTTTAAACTAAATTTTGTTGGACAATATGGTTTTGACTTATAATTTACGTCTGGTTTCTGTTTAAGCTTAAAGAAAATCGATAGGCTCGCCTATCGATTTTTAATCATTACGTATAATAAAATAGATAATTAAGCCTATAATTGGGAAAAATAAGGTTCCAATAAGAACCACTAAAGCGTATTCTTTACTCTTTCCTTTACGCTGAGAATCACGGTACGCCCAAATGCTTGTGATAATGTTTAGTAAGAAAATTAAAACACTAAAAAAGATTATAATTCCAACTACAGCACTAGCAAATCCGAAAAAAGATGCAGCATGTAACACTCTAAAACCTCCTTTCCCTCTATATACGTAATTACATATATAAAGGTTTCACCTATTCCTTTACCTTACATCAATATCATTTAAACACAAATTCTTTTCTCCTTTTAATCAAACAAATAAGCTACCCTCAAAATTATATTATAAGAGTAGCTTATTATTCCAGTCAGATTATACAATCTATCTAAACGCTTTTAGGTTTTTGACTTTTTGATTGCCTCCATGTTTTCAGTAAACGTTCACCAATATGTGTGAGAGCTAATCCACTACCAAATAGGATTAAAGCTAATGCACTTGAGGCAATATCTTTAAATTCCATTTCTCCTATTTTTCTTATCCCTTGGTATAATTCAAGCCACTGTACGATGCACAATGTCATAATACCTGAAACAAGGTAACTTGCAAATCGATCCCATCTCAACAGGATTACCCAATAAATTATGGGTTTTATTAAGACATACAGTAATAGAACAATCATAAATGCAAAAACAAAATGAAGATGAGTGTCTGTAATACCAAGCGCAGTTAAGTGTGACTTGTTTACCACCCAATCATGTCCATCAGATAAGAGAAACTCTAAACTATTCCGCACCTTCATCTCTCCTTCTCAATCCTTTTTACTTCCATTGTGGACGGAGGACGAAAAGATTATTCAGAAAGTTTAAGTTGAAAAAGAATTGTATTGTTTTTTGTTGATTGTTTATCCACTTTAAACCTTCCCGTTGCTTAAAATTTGCAAGGTTTTGTTGTGATTTGAACACCCCCACTCGCGCAAAGCAAGATTTTTAACGTCTTTGTGTTTATGACCACAAGTTGAACAAAGCTGACTTGAAGGAAAATTCCTCGCTACGGTCACGACTTGTTTTCCATACCAATTCGCTTTGTATTCCAACATCCTTTTGAATTGCGACCATGATACTTCACTTATGTGATTATATCCTTTTACCAAAGAGAGGGTTTTCGCTTAAGACTTTTTTCGGGGTAAAGTGCGTGAGATAACGATCGATTAATTTCTGTTCACTTTATACCATAAAAAACGAATACCATATGGCATTCGTCCTCTCTATAGTGGTTTGCATTACATATTTAGGCCAATTGAGCTGTTCCGTGTAGAAATGCCTTTAAGTCATCAATATGCTCATGTGCTTCGTTATAACCTTGTTCATACAATGAATGGAGTTTATTTTGATTTCGCTCAATTCGACTTACTTCAAGTTGGTGTTTTGGTCTTATTATGTATGCTTTCCCTTCTCGCTCCATTTGTTCAATTGCTTCTGTGCTTCGATTGTATTTTTCATGTCTTTCTAAAAGGGCTTTTGTTAACATAGGATAGTCTTTATATTTTTTATTAAATAACCAAGAGAATTTCATTTTTTGCTTCTTATAACCTTCGTTTCTTGTTAGGATAATGACATGTTTTTTATTCCCTGCATCAATAGAAGGTTGAATCGGAACCGGGTCCGCAATGCCTCCGTCCATAAGTTGACGATTATTATACTCAATCATCGGCGCAATTAATGGGAGAGAACTTGAGGCACGAATTAACTTTAGTAAGCTGGCACCATCATTGAATGAATCAAAGTACACAGGTTCTCCTGTTTGAATATCTGTTGTACCAATAACAAATGTTTGACCAGCGTTTACACTTGAAAAGAAACGATCATAATCGAAAGGAACAAGCTGATTAGGCAGCGTATCAAATATAAAATCCATTCCAAATAAACCTTTTTTACGAAAAATATTTCGATACGATATGTATTCTGGATGATTGCCATATCCAACAATTACTTTATAGTTCCTTCCTTTTTGTTTCGCTACATAAGAGCTTCCATTACATGCACCTGCAGATGCTCCTACTACGTATGGAAAGTGGAGATCAGCATCCATTAAGTAATCTAAAACACCAGCTGTATATGCACCTCTCATACCGCCACCTTCTAGAATCAACCCTGTTTTATCCATATGATCCCTCCTCTGTATTGTTCTGTATTCTTTAGTATAACAATAATTATCATTGAACCCTAAGGGATAGCTATATGAATTTGATTTTGTGATCTCGCCCTTTTAGAAAATGCAGTTAACGTATAGACTAATTCAAGGGATAGGATCTCCTGATTAGAAAATTTCTCAAAACATTAAAAAGAAGTACAGCTTTCTATCGCTGTACTTCCCTATTATGATATCATCAATTTACGTATTGGGACTTATGATTTTCATACGAACTTACATGTCGTTGATCGACTTTCTTCTCAACATTTGTCATTGCCTGTTTGTCATTTTGTATTGCTTGTTTATTTGCGTTTACTAACTCTTCAAATGAACGAACTTTAGGTCTCATATAATGGATTCTCCCTTCTTCGGAATTCCGATTTCATTATAGCAAATCGTTTGCAAAGGGAATGTGAAAATTTTTTAAACATTTTGTTAAATTTGGAGGTTTTTATGGAACATTTACTTAACCCCCGATTACAAGGGATTGAAATATCGGGTATTCGAAAGTTTTTTAATATGGTGTCTGAAAAAAAAGATATTGTTTCTTTAACAATTGGACAACCTGATTTTCCTACACCTACACACATAAAAGAAGCAGGCAAGTATGCTATTGATCACAACCATACAACGTATACACACAATGCAGGTATGCTGCCACTTCGAAATGCTATTTCATCATTTGTTAAGGACGAATATAATTTGGACTATGATCCAAATTCGGAAATAATTGTTTCTGTTGGTGCTTCACAGGCTATTGATATCACCTTTAGAACCATACTAACACCAGGAGATGAAGTCTTATTACCTGCTCCTGTTTACCCTGGTTATGAACCATTAATAAAACTTGCTGGAGCTACTCCAGTCCACGTTGATACAACAGCCTCCAATTTCAAATGGAATGTGGAACTGTTACAAGAACATATAACAGAAAATACAAAATGCATTGTATTACCTTATCCATCTAACCCTACTGGTGCTACAATGTCTAGTTCTGAAGTTAGAGAGTTGTCAAAATTTCTAAAGGACTATGATATTTTCTTATTGTCTGATGAAATATATAGTCAACTTACGTATGAAGAAACACACACATCTATTGCATCATTTGACGAAGTACGGAATCAAACAATTGTAATAAATGGTGTTTCAAAATCTCATTCTATGACTGGATGGAGAATTGGATATGCCTTAGCACCAGAGTGGCTCTCGAAGCACATGTTAAAAGTACATCAGTATAATGTGTCTTGCCCTTCATCTATAAGTCAGCATGCAGCACTGGAAGCATTGACCAACGGTAAAAGTGATACAGAGCTTATGAGAAAAGAATATAAAAAACGCCTAGACTATGTGTATGATCGACTTAAGAAAATGGGTATAGAAATGAACAAGCCAGGTGGTGCATTCTACTTGTTCCCTAAGTTTCCGACTGGAGGTATGAGTTCATTTGAAATAGGAATTAATCTAGTTGAAAAAGCTGGGCTTGCCATTGTTCCTGGGGACGCATTTTCTGAATATGGACAAGGATATATGCGCATATCATATGCATATGATATAAATACACTCAAGTTAGGAATGGATCGACTAGAGAATTATTTGAAGGAAAATAAACTTGTATAAAAAGGTATATCTATAGAAAATGTTCATATTTTAAATCGACTTTTCACATACTACACATGAGGTGATTTTCATGAGTGTACAAAAAAGCAGGAAAGAACGTTCCTTAAGACAGAGAAAAGAAAAACAAAGCCCTCATGGTAAAGTTAAAAGCTTAGAAGAGTTAACCAACGAATATGAGAATGAAAATAAACCTATTGATAAACCAAAAGCATGATTTCCAGTGTAATAATTGCTCGTGTTTAACGTCCGGATACCATTATTAAGCCTAAAAAAAGTAAGCAGTTTACCTGCTTACTTTTTTCACCCCATTTTTAACTCATTATATTGTTGTACTTTTAGAGCGATCTTGCTTCTTTAATTCATACATATTTAGTAAATAATCTAATTCCTGACTTATTGCTAATGATTCGTCACTGGTAAACCCTTTAACTGTAGCGACTTTTATCATACGATTACGCAATAATTCAATACGCTCAGTTAGTTGCTGAGTTGTTGTTATGCATTTTGCCACAGCAGGGCCTCCTCTCAGCACTTGTTGGATATATATGTAACATTCTATCATAGACCATTATGAATTTGTAGTTACTTTCTTGAATGATCTCTTACCAATAGGAAGAACAGATACGTAGTTTCTTGTTACTTTAACGTTCCTTCTACCATTGGAATGCCTTCCGTATCTCTAACGGATCGAAGATGTAGAAATTTGTTAATTAATATATCTAATTCCTGACTTATATTAATAGTTTGGTCACTTTGTAGTCCATGTTCTTTTGCTGAATGTATCATTTTTTGTCTTTTTTCTTGTATTTGGACTTGTAACTCATCATTTATATCGCATGAATATGAGAACCCTATCATGATGAAACAATCCCTTTCCATAAGTAATATCTGCAGTGAATCGCTATTCATTATGTCAAACCAAATCTACCATGTAAAGGAAATCGCAAAATAAGACAAAACGTTACAATAATAGCAAGAATGCATGTGCAAGCGGTTGCTTTTATATCTTTTATTCGACAAAAAACTTCCTGGTTATTTGTATAAATCTAACTATTAAATAAGGGTTAGAGAACTAACTTTATCCTTGAAAAGTTTAAATTCAAACCAATATCGCACATCAACTCACCTATTAAATATACTGAAGTATTTACAATCTAATCTTGAAATGCGAATATTCAGTATAGGTACAATAAATTCACTCTAAAAATTTTTAATAAAGTCTTCCCCATAAAGTGATCAGTTGTTCTCTTCGTTTCTTTCTTAATCATAACCACATGGAGGAAAGCAGTATGTATTATAAACGAAATGAACCTTTTCGGTACACATTTGGTACACCTACAGTAGGTACGATTCAAAAAGCTGAACTGGAAGAAGAAACCCAAACATATGAGGCAAAGATTCTTGACCTAAGTCAGCATGGAGCTAAAATTGAAGTCGCACAAGATGAAAAGTGGGATAACGGTACACCAATTCTCATTCGATTTTCTATATTAGAAGAAGAATTTGTTGCTAACGGAATCGTGAAATGGCACAAACAATTAGGTTCTACACACCTTTACGGCCTTGATTTGGAAACAAGTGAAGAATGGAGAAAATCATTAATAAACAATCTCAAACAATTAGCTAAAGACAATCTTTAGCTTGTTCTAATAGCTTTATCATTATGGAGATGATGTACATTTTTTTGCTTACAATTAAGTACCTTATCCCCTTTTCAAGTATGGTACGATAATAGTGAGTGAAAGATGATAAGGTGATATAGCTAATGTGAAAGGAAGATTCTCCATGAGCCAAACTGTTAAAAAAGAGATATGGGACTGGACGAAGGCTATTATAATTGCTTTTGTTCTAGCTTTTGTAATTCGGAACTATATCTTTGCTACATCTATTGTGGAAGGAACCAGTATGGACCCTACTCTTAAAGATGGCGAACGTGTCATGTACAATAAAATAGTGTACATAATGGATAATCCTGAGCGTGGAGACATTGTTATCATTCAACGTCCTACAAAAAATTATGTAAAACGTGTCATTGGGTTACCTGGGGATGAAATACAGGTGAAAGGCCATGAATTATACGTGAATGGAAAAAAATCTGAACAAGAGTACCTCAATGAACAAGCTATTCGACAAACAGGTGATTTTGGTCCACGTTCTGTACCAAAAGACCACTACTTCGTTATGGGAGATAATCGTGATATTTCTAAAGATAGCCGAAATGGATTAGGCTTTATTAAACGTGATGAAGTCATTGGTCGCTCGGAGCTAGTAATATATCCATTTGATGAATTGGATATGACCAGATAACTGTAAAAGACCCCTGTACTACTAAAGTGCAGGGGTTTTTTAGAAACGATAGTTCAAAAAACTAGAAGTATCCTAAATTGTATGTATCACTTTCCACTTCACTGCTTTCAATGGACACATCCTCCACCGAGTTTATGAGGTTAGAGCTATGCTAATTTTCCTAAATATGCAACAATGAATGTATCACGATTTTTTAAAAATGTCTATCTTATCGATATTCCTTTCTTTCCTTTTAAAAAAGGATAAAGAAACTTACTCTTTATCCCTTTTTTAAAAAATTACCCTTTAATATTTCCAGCTAAGGAATGGATGCTTGAAATAAGCATATCCAGTTTTCCTTCCATGCGATGCAACAAGTAAAAGGAAAGCACTACAGGAAAACCAATTTCGGGGATCCAGGTCATCCATTGATCCATACTAATACCTCCTTTTCTATTTCTTCCTTAAAAGAATGCTCCTTTTGGAACTATATGAATTTCTCTACTTATTCCATATCTTCCACACAATTCGTTTTTTTCTTTGAAAGAAGGTTGTATAGTCAAAAATTTTTACTTAATTCATTTTAATGTATGTTTTTAACTTTTTGCTAACCAGAGGCAACTACATAAGATTATTTGTTGTAGCGGTTAATATTTAATTTTCATCCACACTAATCCCCCCTCTAAACACTAGTTGGAGGTGAGAAGAAACGATTGTTTATTCCCCCCACAAAACCTCCCTTCATAGTAATAATCGTCTGCCTTTTGAATGAAGGTGTCTACTTCGATAATAAAGAATCTTGTGGTTCAATGGGAGTAACATATGCGCTGGGGCTGGACGTGGCCCCAATACATATTAAGTTATACACAAGCCAACAATTTTATAGTATCCTAGACAATAAAAAAAGATGAATCGATTAACGATTCATCTACATTCGATATTAACTATGGTCAAACATGCAATATCCAATATTAACAATAAGTATAATTAATGAAACTGTTCCAAATACCGCTTCATACATTTTGGGGCCACCTCCTAATTAGTCTTATCATATGTATTTTATCAAAAAAACAGATAAAATATAGATCTCATCTCCTCTCTTATTTTAGCACATAAATCAAGTATTTATTAGCAATTAATGGGTACAGACAAAGGTCTCATGTGATAAACTAATAGCATCAATTGTTCACTGAAAGTAGGTGAAAACATGGCACATTGTCCGTATTGCGGGACTCCTATTTATGATAATGAATCATACTGCGTTTATTGTGGAGAAAAATTACCTGCTGACCTAAGTGAAAGAGTACACCCTGACTATTTTAATGGCTTTAATCGCTGGTGGTTATTGCCAATGGTTGTTCTTTTATTATCTATCATTTCATTAGGATCTACATATTTTATTATGGAGCAAAAGACAGTAACAGCTCAAGCAAAATTTCACACAGGAGAACAAATTGCTTTGGAAGGAAACTACAGCAAAGCAAAAGATTATTTCAAAGCAGCTGAGATGCTTACCCATCAATTCCCAGCAGCATCACAAAATAAACAATTTATGAAAATCGCTTTGCAAGTACAATCCTATATAGATGAAGCCAGAAATCAAACCTACAACCATCAATATCAATCCTCTCTTGAAACGTTAACAGCAGCTGAGGAGCTTCTTACCAATTACAATGGTGAAGTGGTTCGAAATTTAATAGAAGATATTGTGTTGTTACGAAACAATACCAAAGTAGATCAGCTTCAACAAACCATGGAAGATAAGCCTTCTATTGAGGAATTAAAAAGTTTACTATGGCAAGCAGACTCGATCCCGACAGATGCTGCTAAAAAAATAACGAAACAAATTCGCGAGCAGATTGTCGCTCATTCTTTTTCAAATGCGAATGAGAGATTAAAACAAAAGCAATTTTCAAAAGCAAGAAGCTTTGTTGAAGAAGGATTAAGATATGCACCTAATAGTAATAAGCTTCAAAGTTTAAAAACAACGATAGAAAAAGGAAAAACAGCATTCGAAACAGCCCAACAAAATCGCATTGAACAAGCAATCAATGCTGCAGAAAAAGAGCGTGAAAAGAATCAAACGGACGCTGTAAAAGTTACATCTCTTGAAGCTACAATAAATGAATTTGGAGATCTCGTTATCAAAGGAAAAATTAAAAGTGTGGCTACGGTACCAATTAACTCTGTATCTTTATCTTATATTCTAGTGAATGGTTCCGGTGAGAAAGTACTCTCCAATGAAGTGTACTCTTATCCAGACACACTTTATCCAGGCGAAACTGGCAATGTAGAATTCACCCATTACGATGTACAGAATTCCTTCAATGTAAAAGTAGATAAAGTAAAATGGTTTTTAGAATAGCAACGTTCGGAGTGAGTTTATGAACAATAAACACCTGACCTTCCCTATCCTGCTTACTATACTTGTTGTGGTTTTTACTGCATTTGGTGTGTATTGGCTAAATAATACAGTTTATAAACAATCCATTACAGCAACAAGTACCCTCGCTCAAGAAGTGAATAAGGAAAACACATCCACAAGTATAGATATGAAGACGATTATTCATGAAGCTGAAAAAAACGTCGTACAAATTGAAGCAAAAGCTGAATGGGGAGAAAATATAGGATCTGGGTTTCTCTTTAATGATAAAGGAGATATTATCACCAATGCCCATGTTGTAAAAGATGCAGAAACGGTACAAGTTACAACTGCAAATGCTCAGACGTTTATTGCTGCTGTTGTTGGTATAGGAAAAGAAACAGATATTGCTGTAATCAGAGTCC
Source organism: Pontibacillus yanchengensis (assembly GCF_009856295.1). Taxonomy (NCBI): domain Bacteria; kingdom Bacillati; phylum Bacillota; class Bacilli; order Caryophanales; family Bacillaceae; genus Pontibacillus; species Pontibacillus yanchengensis. The sequence goes on from NZ_WMEU01000001.1 coordinate 535,040, forward strand.
CCTCTTTAGCGAATCGCACCCCTATGACTATTGGAACAAATACAGATGTAGAGATTGGCGATGAGATTATTGCAGTCGGAAGTCCTTTAGGGTTACAAAACACTGTTACCACGGGCATAGTTTCCGGGAAGGGCCGCGATTTCGAGATTGATGAATTTAAATATGTGAATGCTTTTCAAATTTCCGCTCCCATTACACACGGAAATAGTGGAGGTCCTTTAATTCACCGCCAAACTGGAAAGATTATAGCAATTAACTCAGCAGGCACCAATCAAGGAGGAATTGGATTTAGTATTCCTCTTTCAGATGTGATGGATCAAGTTACAAGTTGGTCAGAACAAGCGGATTCAAAAGATTTAGTGTATAAAGGTAGTCTTAGCTCTACAACAATTGATACTAAGAAACTGAAAGAAGACGCTCGTTACTTATACAGTTATTTCAATGAAAGTTTATTGATGAGAGATTATATATCTGCATATGGTATGTTGGGAAGTGAATGGCAAGCAAAACAATCCTATACACAATTTCGAGACATGTATGTACATACAACAGATATTACAATTTCAAACGTCCAAGTAAACATCAATGAACATAATCAGGTCAAACTAACATTAACTAGCGACCATGTTATTCGTAAAGAAGACCAACAGAAAGTAACAGAACGATATAATTCAACCTATACAATAGGTTATGAAAATGATCAATTAAAGTTATTAAATAGTAAACGAGAATTAGTGTCCACCACAACCCATTTAGAGGATAGTCAAAATGAATCTTAGAAAGTTTCATCACTGCCTTCCCTTTCATTAAACCAAAACAACCTTAATTAAAGTGAAAACCCTAGTTCTTTCAAATGAATTAGGGTTTTTATCAATTATTTATTATTATTACACCCAACTACATTCAACTCTACCTCGATATTGGAACCAATTTTATAGTTTGGTCACAATATCGACATCTCTTATTGAAGAAATTGTGAAATTATTCACAAATTTATTTTTTTTTCCATTAGCCATGCTACACTATAGATGTAAAGAAAAGATTCACTTTAAAAGCTGGCTTTAGTGATTACCAAGCATTATCAAATTTAAACCATTTATAAGGAGTGGTGAGTTATGTTTACTAAAATGTTGAGAGAAAACAAGTTGGCTGCAGCTGTATTAACCTTCTTAAGAGTGTACTTAGGTTATCAATGGATTACAGCAGGTTGGGGTAAAGTTACAGGTGGATTTGATGCAACTGGATTTATGCAAGGTGCTATTGGAAAAGCAACTGGTGATCATCCAGCCGTTCAAGGTTGGTGGGCGAGCTTTTTAAAAAATGTTGCCGTACCAAATGGTGAATTGTTTAGCTTCCTAGTTGCATGGGGGGAACTTTTAGTAGGTATTGCACTTATTCTTGGTCTATTCACAACTATTGCAACTCTAATGGGTATTACAATGAATTTTGCTTTCTTATTCAGTGGAACAACCAGCACCAATCCGCAGATGGTATTAATCGCAATTTTCATACTAGTAGCTGGTTTCAATGCTGGTAAATATGGCTTAGATCGTTGGGTTATCCCATTCATCAGAAAACAAATGAATCATAAAAAGGAAATAGATAACAAAAAACTTGAATTAGAATATAAGTAAATAACTTCATCTTCAGCCCGTACCTGGGAATTTCTAGGTGCGGGCTTTCACTCGTAATCAATGTTGTATGCTACATAAAATTGTCTTTACTATCCAATTTTCTCAAGATATGAAAAGATTAAAAGATTCTTCATTTCCCTCTCTCACCTCTCTTTTGATATAGTAGAATGATACATACACCTATTTAAAAGGGATTGAAGAATATGACGTTAACGATGATGTTTATTGTATTACTAGTTGGTATTTGTGCAGGTTTTATTAATGTTCTTGCAGGTGGAGGCTCCCTCCTCACACTACCAATGCTGATCTTTTTAAACTTACCTTCTGCTATGGCAAATGGTACAAACCGAATTGCCATTTTAGCACAAAATATCACAGCTATTGCATCCTTCCGTAATAGCGGTATTTTTCATTGGAAACTTGCAGTGTTCCTTTCATTCCCTGCTGTTCTAGGGTCCATTGCCGGTTCTAAGATGGCGATTGAACTATCAGATGATTTATTCAATCGAATCTTATCCATTGTTATGGTTTTTGTCTTAATTACTATTATAGTTCAACCACAACGTTGGTTTACACAAGTTACCTCAAACATGACAACAAAAAAAAGAGTATTACTTTTTATTGTATTTCTACTCGTAGGATTTTACGGTGGATTTATCCAAGCAGGCGTTGGACTTGTCATCGTGATGATGCTTACGTTAACAACTGGAATGAATTTAGTACATATTAATAGTTTAAAGGTTTTTATTGTTGCTATTTATACCTTTTCTTCTATTATTGTATTCCTTATTAACGATCAGATTCACTGGGGATACGGCTTAGTACTTGCACTTGGAAATAGCATAGGTGCAATAATTGGAAGTAAATCTGCAGTTAAGAAAGGAGAAGGATTTGTACGCATTGTTATGGTTGTTGCTGTTCTATTCATGAGTGTCCGTCTCTGGTTTACTTAAATACATATTCCACCAAGTGTAGAGGGGTTGTTTTCCCATCAATAAGGCATAACAAAGTCCATGTATTTTCTTTTGTACAATATTCTTCTAGACTTATTGTATGAGTATTATTTAATTTTTCGATGTCTATCGGGATATCCATTGGAGCAAATACCAATAAAGGTGGGATGGTGGATTGGTATGGTAAAAAACCAGTTAATGGATCACCATATCTGGGCTTCACACTAACAGGCGACCAAGAATGATGGTAATGGGCTATTTGAAACAGAGCCTCATTTTCAGGAGGTCGTTCAGGGATAGGCATAAAAGCAAACCGAACATCATTCCTTTCTGGATAAATGATCATTAGTTGATTTCTTCTGTACTTTACATATGATGGATTACCATTAATCATAAATGTGCATTCCTCTTCTATTATTTCTTTCCATGCACAATATGAAAGAAGATTTTCATTAACATGAATAGAATGGTAACTACATAAGTTTACTACAATCATTCTATCCTGATCTTTAACATGAATTTCGTCTAGAAGTTTGGTAGATTTCACATTGTCATTCCTTTCTATTTTCTACCCTATTTTTTCATAACACATTACTATTATAAGAAGTGTTATTTTTTATATTACAATATTCATATATCTACAAGTAGAGGGTGATTATGTGTCCGTTTGGCTATTCCGATTTTATCTTATTTGGTTTGGGTGCGGATTTGTATTATTAAGTTTTGATATTCTCCCACCTGCACTACAATGGGCAAATGCAGTATTTTTAACACTTGCAGGTTTACTTGGTGGTATATATTTCTTAAAGCAGTATGGTCCAAAAAAAGGCATTACCTATAGTTTATTTGTTATTATTATGTCGATTTCTATCGAACATATAGGCGTCCAATATCAATGGTGGTTTGGCCACTATCATTACACACAAGATTTCGGTCCAATGATTGGAGGGGTCCCTTTTGCAATTGGTTTTGCCTGGCTAATGGTCATGGCAGGTGCTCATGAGATATCTAGGACGCTACTTCACCGGCTTTCCAATCTAGTATATCTATTACTATTTATTATTGTTGGTGGTCTATTGGCTGTAAGTATTGATTTGATTTTAGATCCTGTCGCATTTCATGTTAAGAATTATTGGGTATGGACAAAAGGAAGTTTTTATTACGATATTCCTTTTACTAACTTTAGTGGCTGGTTTATATTAGCTGCTTTTTTCCAACTATTGGCGCATATTTGGTTCTACAAGGATCCCCCTAAAGACATGATATGGCGAACAAGAGTTATTGTCGTATATAGTAGCACCCAGATACTATTTATTTGGCTTGCTTTTTTAGGAGGCTTATATGGTGCCGCTCTCCTCGTAACAAGTTTAATGCTACTATGGGGACTAGTTTATATAAAAATGAGGCATGATTCATGATACCCGCTAATAAAAGTAGGTTCTGGGAAAAAGGATTTGATTTCTTTGTCAAACGCTTAGCCAGATTTCATTTTCAGAATGTATATATCAACGGGGCTCCCCCTTCGTCATCCAAAAGAACATTATTCCTAGTCAATCATAGCGCTTGGTGGGACCCCATCATTATTTTCTTATTAAATCAACATATATTCCATGGTGAATCATATGCGATGATGCATGAAGAGGGTATTAAAAAGGTACCCATTTTCAGACGTCTAGGAGCTTTCTCCATTAATCGAAATAACCCAAAAGACATATTAAACTCATTGAAATATGCAAGTGAACAATTGAACCATGGCCATAATGTTTGGATCTTTCCACAAGGAGATGAGCAACATCTCGAGAAACGTCCACTTGAATTTAGCAATGGAGCAGCTTATATAACTGAAAAAACCAAAGAGGTGCAAGTTATTCCCATTGCTATATATTATACATTTCAATCAACTCGCAAAGCGTATGTATATATATCCATTGGCGAAAGCATCTTTCCAAGCCACTATAATCATTTAAAGAAAGAGGCTAGAACTCAATTTTTTGAGGAGCACTGTACTACACTACTCGATCAACTAAAGCAACGCATTATTCTCAATAAAACGGATTCTTTTCGCCGATTTTACTAAGGAGTTGTGTAACATGGTTATTTTATTCATTGTACTCAGCAGTATAGAAGCGTTTCTCTTCTTGTGGGTTGCCATTAACCCATTATGGTTACCATCTCTTCACCGTTATACAAACCGCTCATATAAAAAGAAAACCGTTTCTGTACTAGTCCCACTTCGCAATGAATCTAAAAATGTTCCAGGACTTATAGCTACCTTAAGGAACGTCAAGTATGATGAACTTGAGTTTATACTTCTTGATGATCAATCTTCAGATGATACAAAATCATTATTGATGGAACATACATGTAGGGATTCACGCTTTACAATCATAGAAGGGAAACACCTTCCTGAAGGATGGAATGGAAAAGTACATGCATGTCATCATTTAAGCAAATACTCAAATAATGAAGTGATGTTTTTTATAGATGCAGATGTTCGTATCGAACCAAATACGATTCACCATACTTTAGCGCTTATGGAAAACCAATATGCAAGTATGGTTAGTGGCTTTCCTACGTATCTGGATAATAAACTTGTGCAGTTCCTTGTAACCATGCAGCACTTTGTCATCCATCTTCACCTTCCTTTATTTTTTGCAAATTATACAAAACGCCAAGCCACAACCGCTGCTTGTGGCCAATTTATTGCAATCAATCGAACTACATATAATAAAATTGGTGGTCACGAAGCAATTTACAACTCTTTAGTGGAGGATGTAGAGTTAGGTAGATTAGTGAAAAAACACGGAGACAGAGTGATACTAGCGAATATAACAAAGCTTGTTAGCTGTTTTATGTACGGTACCATTCAAGAAGCATGGGAAGGATTCACAAAAAATATTTTCATTGGCATCGGTCGATCAAAAATCGGTGCGATAGGATTATCTATCTTCTATGCTCTCTTCTACATTTCACCATTGTTATTAGCTGTATATGCAGTCTTCAACCTACAATGGATGTTCCTTCTTCCTCTAGTACTGACTGTTTTACAAAAAGGAATCGTGGATATAAGAACTAGAACAAGTCCATTTTACTCTTTAGGCATGCCCTTATCTGCAGCTATGTTAATTGGAGTGCTATGGACGTCAATGTACAAAGCCATAACTGGCAAAGCTTACGTTTGGAAAGGAAGATCCTATCAATGAAGCAAATATCAATTATCGGAGGCGGTTTAGCTGGTCTATCATCGGCAATATACTTAGCCTCAGAAGGATATCATGTTAAGGTATTTGAAAAGAATGAGCACTTTGGAGGTAAAATGATGGCAGTGAACCTGGGTAGCTATCATTTTGATTTTGGTCCAAACACCATAACTATGCCTCATGTATTTAAGAATATATTGAGTGATGCTGGATTAAATCCAGAAGACTACTTCACATTTAAGCAAATTGAAACACATACGCGCAATAGTTTTGGAGATGGATTCACATTTGACCTATCCTCTTCTAAAACGTATATGCTCGATCAATTAAAGAAGCTTGATCCTAAAGGTGGTTCCAAATACCAAGCCTTCTTGAATCAAATTACTAAGCTATACTCCCTTTCTGAAAAACACTTTCTTCATCGTACATTTGAAACATGGCGCGATTACCTATCCCCTTCCCTCTTAAAAGCCATGTTGAACGTTAAACCTAACCAGAGTATGCATGAGTTTATGAGCCTTTATTTTGATAATCCAAAAATCATACAATCACTTGACCGTTATGCTACCTATATTGGATCCAATCCATACATAGCCCCAGCAACCTTCTCCATGATCGCATATTTGGAATTGATTGATGGTGTTTATTATGTAGAAGGAGGTAACACGAAAATTGCAGAGGGATTTGAAAGAGCAGCGAGAGAGTTAGGTGTTGAACTATACGCAAATCATCACGTGAGTCAGTTGAATATACAAGACTCATCTGTCTCAGATGTAATATTGTCAGATGGTCAATCTTTTAAAACAGATGAAGTCATTATGAATGGTGATGTATTAAAAGCCTATCCAGAGTTAGTAAACGAAGAACATCGCCCCCATTTTTCCAATCAAAAAGTGCGAGATTTTGAACCATCTATTTCGGCGTTTGTTATACTTGCAGGGCTAAATAAGCGCATGGAAAACCTTCACCATCATCACCTTTTCTTTACGAAAAACTATCAAAAAGAATTCATACAGCTTCAAGAAGGAGTTTATCCCGAATCTCCAACGATTTACATCAGCACTTCATCTAAATCAGATCCTACTGTTTCACCTGAGGGAGATAATTGCTTTATTCTAGTGAATGCTCCAGCTATTCCAAAAGATGGTGATATGGGTATTGATATAGAAGAATACAAACAGAAAATTTATGATCGGTTAAAAGCATTTGGGTATGACATTCAACCTTACGTAAAAGAAGAACAAGTATGGACCCCTAAAGATATACGAAAGCAGTTTGGAACCTTTCGTGGATCCATTTATGGGCCAGCTTCTAACAGGAAAATAGATGCATTCAGAAGACCATATAACAAATCACAAGATATCTCGAACCTATACTTTGCTGGTGGCAGCACTCATCCTGGTGGAGGGTCGCCAATGGTTGTTTTAAGTGGTAAAAATGTCGCAAGGTCTTTGGTAAAAAAGGATAGAGAAACGACATAAAATGAAAAGCTTTTGAAGATAATTTATTTCTTTTCTGTACAGAAAGATCTTGAGTTAGTAGGTACTTAGCTATTTGTTATATGCTGAGGTTGATATTCCATTTTAGCCCCATTATCTTGAAGACTTGGATTCGAGATATATTCAAAAGGTGATGGGTCCGATACTTGAAACGTGGAAGGGGGTTACGGCTCACCAACTCGCTTTCCTGCGGGCGAGCTGGTGAGCCTTCTCAGTCGCTTTGCTCCCTCCGGCGTCTCACCAACCTCTTTCTCCCGCGGGAGTCTCGTAGTTCCCCTTCACCCTCAGCCGGGTAATGGTTATCGTACACGCGGCCAAATGTTGTATGTCTCCCGAAAGGACATATAAGCCCTTATTTTTAGTGAAAACCCTCTTTGGTTAGATCTTACGGACAAATAAAACTTTATTTTTTACAAACAGCGAACTAAATGTTCATTATTTTTCTTGCCACAGAATTTTTTGTTTTGAACCAATTGTGGAACTTACTAGGGTGTAGACCGTCAGATGATATTCAAATACCTCAACCTCTCTAACTTCGCAATGTTTCCGTTGCTCCCAATACTAGCAAAGGTGGCCGTGGAACAAGGAGACTCCCGTCGGAGAAAGAGGAAGGCAAGATCCCCCTGAGGGTGTTTTCCCCGAAGGTAGCTCGCCAGCTCGCTGGCAGGACGCGAGTTGTTCCACGACCACCTTTATTCTAACTAAATCTACGGAAACATCGCTCTTTCTGTGCGATCACCAAATTCATCTCAACTTCAAGTCTTCCAGAATATGTCTCTTATCCTGAACATAGTCCTTCAAAAAAAGCGTAAACCTCCAAGGAGATTTACGCTTTTATCATATTCATATTCGCTAATATAACTTTCTTTTGCTGATCGCTTACATAGTTGCGTTCATTAAATACTTGATAATGATTTTCTCGGATAGCAGGTAAAATAGCTCTATAAAGATAGGAGGCCCCTTTCACCGGAGTTCGGGAATATAATGGGTATTCATCTATCGTCTCTAGAGCACGTTCATAATGTTCTTCCGCTTTATGGGCTAAGTCTTCCCATAATTGAATAAAAGATGAATTAATTGTTTGATTGTATAAATCTTCATAGCTATAGTTATACGTTGACATTAGTTCCTCTGGTATATAAACCCGTTTCCGTTCCATATCCTCACCAATATCTCTCAAAATATTAGTCAACTGCATCCCTTTTCCTAAATGAATAGCACCTTCACGAAGTTTTTCTTCCTTCCCAGGTGCAATAACAGGTAAAAGCATTAAGCCAACCGTACTTGCTACAAGATAGCAATAACTCATTAATTCATCTTTTGTCTGAACAATATGTGAATCAATATCTAACCGTTGACCATCAATCATTTCTTGGAATGGGACCGTATCCATATTGAATCTTTGGAAAACATCTTGTAATGCAACCCACATTGGCTCATTGCTAGGTAAATGACCGGCCAAAAAATAATGAAAATCTCGTTCAAATTCTTCTAAGTCCTTTGAAGGATTTTCACCTTCATCGACTATATCATCTACCTGGCGACAAAAAGCATAAATCGCCCAGACTGCTTGTTTTTGTTTTTTTGGCAGTAGAGCAAATGCTTTAGAAAATGTTTTAGAATGTTTGTCAATAATAGCCTTGCAATATTCATAAGCAGACTGGGTTGTATTCAAAACAATGCACCTCACTTATGTTGTAGTATAGAAGAATTTTTCTCCATAAGATAATCTGCAAGCAACTTAGCACCTTGCATCACAATAGGCACGCCACCTCCTGGATGAATAGAGGCACCTACGGCATAAATATTGTTCACATCATATGGTTTTAACTGAGGTCGAAATGCTCCAGATTGAAATAAAGTCGGGGCTATTCCAAAACTTCCACCAGAATATAGTCCTTCTTGCATTGCTTCATGAGGGGTTTTAATTTTCAACCAATTAAGATGTCTTCTTAAATCTGGATACCCTCTTTCTTCCAGTAATTCCATAATATAATTAGCATATTCCTCTTTCCGGGACCAGTCTATTTGGTCCCCAGATGGTACAGGAACCAATGTGTATAAAATGCCTTCACTATCCTTTGCCAAGGAATTATCGATTAGTGAAGGATGAAAAGTATAAATAGAAGGGTCTTCTGGCAAGCGTTTATGTTGAAATACATCCCTCATATGAGATTCAAAGTCTTCTCCCATGAAAAATCTATGAATAGATGGTTGATCATAATTTTTGTCTAATCCCATGTACAATAGAAAACATCCAGAAGATGGGGTATAACTTCGATTCAGTTTATTTTCAACAGGCATTAAGTGATCCATAATAGGGAAATCGCCATTCATTATGATATCATCGTAAGCAACAAAATCATCATTTACTTGTAATCCCTTACAATGCTTTTGTTGAACCACAATCTCCTCAACTTCAGCACCAGTTACTAATTTCACTCCTCTTTTCTCTAATTGCTTCACGATAATATCTACCAAACTAGCGTATCCACCTTTTAAATACCAAATCCCATGTTCATGTTCACTATAGGATACAAGCGAATAAAGGGCTGGTGATTCTCCAGGGTTTCCTCCAATATATAGGGTCTGCAAAGCATAGATATTCTGTAACTCTTCACTCTTAAAATATTGTTTCAAAAGACGCTTCACATGAATATAAGCTTTCATTTTCACTAGGGACTGTAGGTTTTTTCGGGAGAAAAAGTCTTTTTTATTAATAAATTGCTGTTTTAAAAACTGTTTTTCCCCTAATGCATAGCGCCATTTCATATCCCTAATAAATCGATCAAAACCTTCTCCTTCACCTGGAAACAATCGTTCAATTTCTTCTCTTTGTTTTTGTATATCTCGATATTTAAACATTCTCTTACCATTCTCATGCTCTATTGAATATAAAGGATCACACGGTACGATAGGTAGCCTTTCTCTAGATATTCCACCTTCTTCTAGAATAGATAAAAGCATGTCAGGAAGAAGGATTATAGTAGGGCCTTGATCAATTCGATCTTCACCTTCATAAATAAAACTAAGACGCCCTCCCATTTTTTGTTGTTTATCATATATGGTAATACGGTTTTCTGAGTTTTGTGATAGCAATAGTGCAGTAACTAAACCACCTATGCCACCACCTACGATAGATATGTCTCTCGTCATGCGTTTTTCACCTCTTCCCCTTCAGCTAGCCAATTTGCTGTGATTCGTGCAGATTCTAATATGGTTGGCAAACCGCTTCCAGGGTGTGTACCGCCACCAACAATCCAGCAATTTTTTAATTCATTAAATCGATTATGAGGACGGAAATACATCATTTGTGATAACTGGTGTCCTAGATTAAAGGTTGCACCTTTATAGACCGAGTACTCTTCTTCCCATCCCCTTGGTGTTAGAATCTTTTCTTCTTCAATTATATCCTCTGTAAGATTGATGCCTGTTTTCTTGTGAATTTGTTGTAAAATTAAACTTCTAAATTGATATTTCATTGTTTCCCACTCTATTTCTGAGAAATTATTTGGGACAGGTGCTAACACATACAATGCTGATTTTCCTTCAGGAGCCAAACATGGGTCTGTAACAGATGCGTTGTGTACATAAATAGAAGGATCTGCAGAAAGTTTCATAGATTGTGTGATTTCCTCAACATTTTCTTTATAGTCCTCTGAAAAAATAATCGAATGATGTGGAAGGTTCACTTTTTCATTAACTCCCAAATACATCATGAATGTTGAGCAAGAATACTTCTTTTTTCCTAAGTTTTCAGATGAATATTTTTTTAGTACAGGTTCTTCAACTAAATGTTCCATCGCATGAGCAAAGTCTGCATTAATTACTACCTCATCAGCTTTAATAGAGGAACCATCCTCAAGTTGAATACCTTTAACCTCTTTTCCAGATAGTAAAAGTTTTTTGACTCCACTTTCCAAATGGATACGCCCTCCATGTTCTTTTACTACCTTTGCCATCGTTTCAGAAATCTGATTCACTCCACCTATTGGATGAAAGACACCATACTCATGTTCCATAAATGAAAGGATGGAAAAAGCTCCAGGACATTCCCAAGGAGACATACCTAAATACTTAGCTTGAAACGTGAATGCGAGTTTTAACTGTTCAGATGTAAAATAGTCTGATAAAACGCCATATAATGACTTCCCTAATGCTAGATATGGTAAAGCTTTTAGCGTTCTAGGGTGTATATAATCAATAAGACGATGATGACGATTTTGTAGCACTGGCATTAACGCATTCATGCGTTTGCGAGTATCATTCATAAATCTTGTGTACCCATGCTCGTCACCGGGGAAATGATTATAAATTTGTTGGATCATTTTCTCTGGATTTCGATACATCGTTAGCTGTTTATCTGAAAAAAATAAATCATACATAGGGTCTAATTCTTGCAAATCCATGTAGTCATCGAGCTTTCGATCGGCTGCTTGAAACAGTTCTTCCAGAATGTGAGGCATACTAAAGAATGTTGGACCGACATCAAACCTGTACTCTCCTATTGTTAATGCTGCATTGCGACCGCCTACCTGGGGTTGCTTTTCATATACATGAACATCAAACCCTTTTGCAGAAAGTAACATGGCTGTTGCAAGCCCGCCTGGTCCAGCACCAATGATAATTATTTTTCTAATATCCCTCACCACCTAATTGTACATTTGTTGTACATTCATTATACACAGAATGATATTGAACTGCAACGAAAACATTTTTTTCATTCTACTAACCTATAAGAAAGGTGATCTTAATTTGATTAAATGGTTATACATCTTGTACATAGGAACATGAAATGGCATAACTATGGATAGTGAAGGAATATAGTCTTAATTGGTAAAAACCCCCAATTTATTATCTTTAATCTGTTGAAAAACAGGATTTCCTTTCTTCATTATGGTAAAATGTTAAATAAACTTACGATAAGTATTGGAGTGTCAACATGAGAACGGTAGTATCTACGTTAAATGCAAAGTACATTCATACCTCACTGGCTTTACGGTATCTAAAGGCTGCTTCTTCCGATTTTGAAGTAAATATACAAGAGTTCACTATAAATGATCCTTCCTTAGAAATAGCTGGCACTCTATACGATCTACATCCAGATGTTATTGGGTTTAGTTGTTATATTTGGAACATTGAAGAAACCATTCCTGTTATTTCGATTTTAAAAAAGATCCACCCAGAAGTAAGGATAATCCTAGGAGGACCAGAAGTAACCTATGATAGTGAATATTGGTTAGACCGAATTCCTGAAGTGGATATCATCGTCAGGGGTGAAGGAGAACAAACGTTTAATAAGCTCTTAAGTGCTATACAAAATAAGCAATCTCTGGCTTCGTTAAATGGAATTACATATAGAGATAAACAAGGTGTTATACAATCGAACCCTAACGCACCTAAATTTCCACTGAACGAGATTCCTTCCCCTTTCCGATTCAAGGAAGACGTACCTGAGTTATCTAAACGCGTTACATATGTAGAAACAAGTCGGGGATGCCCTTTCACTTGCCAGTTTTGCTTAAGTTCAATTGAATTCGGAGTACGCTACTTTGACATTGACCGAATGAAGGACGAGCTCTCCTACTTAATGGACCATGGGGCTAAGACGATTAAATTTCTCGACCGTACCTTTAATATCAACCGGAAATATGCATTTGAAATGTTTGACTTTCTCATTAAACACCACCGTGCGGGTGTGGTATTTCAATTTGAAATTACCGCGGACATCATGCGACCAGAAGTGTTAGATTTTATAAACGAAAACGCACCTGAAGGATTGTTTCGCTTCGAGATTGGTGTACAATCCACAAATGATCATACCAACGAGCTTATTAAGAGAAAACAAAACTTTAACAAACTAACTCGTACCATTACGATGGTTAAAAATGGCGGGAAGGTTGTTCAACACCTAGATCTTATCGCAGGTTTACCAGAAGAAGACTATCAATCATTTCGCCAAACCTTCAATGATGTTTTTGCTATGAGACCTGAGGAATTACAACTAGGTTTTCTGAAAATGCTCAGAGGCACTGGACTTCGTGAAAATGCTCATCAATGGGGTTATCGATATATGGAGCATGCCCCTTATGAAATGCTTTCCAATCATGCACTTTCTTTTTCAAAAGTTATTAAAATAAAAAGAGTCGAAGATATCTTAGAGAAATTTTGGAATAAACACTTCATGGATAACACTGTAAACTATATCGTAGAGCATATTTTTGAAACTCCTTTTGATTTCTTTCAACTATTTGGTGAGTATTGGCACCATCAAAAATGGAATAAAATTGGTCATCAACTGACTGATTTGTTTAACAGGTTGCACGAATTCATTCAAGTACATGCTCCTAGTCAAGTTGATATAGTCGAAGGGTTAATGAATATGGACTATTATATGAACTTCCGCCAAAAGCCGAGAAAGAGTTGGAAACCAAGAGGCATAGAACATCAAGAGAAACAAAAAATTTACGAATACGTATGGAAACATTACAATTTTTCCGAACAAGGATACACAAAAAAGGATTTACACAAACACACCATGATTGACCTAATATCCTTTGACATGGATCAATACTTACAAAACGGATCAATACAAGAAATACCATCACTTCTAATTGCCATTTATTCACCAGAAGGCCGAGAAGTAGAGTTTAAGAAAGGTAACTATCCAATCTCCTCATAACCATTACACACCCCCATCATCAACCTTCTTTAATAAAATGGATGGTGTTAGGGGGTTTTTGATTCAAAACTCGACTAGAAGGAATGCTTCCTTAAGTGGCTCGTTTTGTAGGAAGTATATGTATTTATCCTTCCTTACTATCTTTCATTGTTCTAAACTAAATTTGTTTTAATAACAGCTCTATACCTACACAGCTAATTAGGAATTTACTCTAGGTAGGCTATAGTCCATACAAACATGGTCTTTTCACCATATAGTATAAGTGTAAAGTCATCAGGAGGTGATATGAATGGGCTATGGATTTGGTGGCTATGGCGGTGGCTATGGTTGTTGCTATGGTGGCAGCTATGGTGGCGCTGGCTATGGTGGTGGATTTGCTTTAATCGTTGTACTATTCATTCTGCTTATCATAGTAGGTGCAGCTTTTTATTGCTAATCAAAAATGAAAGAAAAAGGCAAGCACTAAAAAGCCCTCTTTGGTTTACAAAGAGGGCTTTTTCATTGTGTACAAGGAAATCATAAAAAGTGTTAGCTTATATATAACTTAATAAGTTATAGGCCTCGACCAGCGACTAACAAACTTCCTGCTCTTCCCTTACAATAAGTCAACATCGAATCGCTACCGCTCTCCGTGTTTCCTTTATATCATATGGAAAGAAGTTCTGGGATGATGGAGGTTCGATTAAGACCGCTGCATCGTGTAGCAACATCGAACCAACCCACTTCCTGTGAGCAGCAGTTTGTACGTCGCTAAACGGGCGCTTTCACCTTTGTTCTTTAACTAACACTTAACAAATTGAAAGATTGGTGTAACATGAGTTGGTGGTAGAGGTTTACTATAATAAAAACCTTGCATTTCATCACATTCCTCTTCTTGCAAGAAGTGTAGTTGTTCCTCTGTTTCTACCCCCTCAGCAATTACCTTCATGTTTAAAGAATGAGACATGTGAATAATCGATTTAATAATTGCTTTATTCTGTCTTCTATTTTCATGAATAAAGGCTTTATCAATTTTAAGTTTATTCACAGGGAATCTGCTTAAATATTTTAAAGAGGAATAACCAGTTCCAAAATCATCAATTGAAACATGAACACCTAATTCTCGCAACCCCTTTAGTGTATGTATAATATCTTCCTCATTAGACATAGCCATACTCTCAGTGATCTCAAGTTCTAAGTAACAAGCATGTAAGCCAGTCTGTTGTAAAACTGACGAAACTTGTTCAACTAGGTCTGCTTGGTGGAATTGCTTTGCAGATAGATTCACCCCTACAACTACCGGGCTATACCCTTGATCTTGCCAGAGTTTATTTTGTTTGCATGCTTCATGTAAAACCCAATTTCCAATTTGCAATATGAGGCTCGTTTTTTCTGCAATAGGTATAAACGTTGCTGGAGAAATATATCCCTTCTCAGGGTGATTCCATCGTAATAATGCCTCTAAACCGACAACTCTTTCACTTCCAATATCCTTTTGGGGTTGATAATGTAGCTCAAATTGTTGTTCTTTCATTGCCTTCCTTAACTCTGTCTCCATCCTTAACATGCTCTTAAAATCTTTGGAGATAGATGATTCGAACACCTTATAATTATTGCGGTTATTCTGTTTAATAACATTCATTGCTGCATCCGCATGTTTAATTAGTTCATTTTCATCTATGCCATCTTCAGGATAATGACTAATTCCAATACTTACGGATGTGTACAATTCAAAATCATCAATAATGATTGGCTCCTCAAAGATATTGATAATTTTAGTAGCAAACGTTTCTGCATCTACATTAGTTTGGACACCACGTTGTAGGATTAAAAATTCGTCTCCGCCCATACGGGCAATAAACACATTTTCATCTAGAAGTTTTTTCAAACGTTCAGCACAAATGGATAATAATTGATCCCCAAAAACGTACCCCATAGTGTCATTAATTTGTTTAAAGTAATCAATATCCATAAAATGAACGGCAAATTTCCCTCCATTTTTGTGAGCTGAATAAATGGCTTCATTAATTGTTTTTAAAAAATAAAAGCGATTTGGCAAGTCTGTTAAGTCATCATAGTAAGCCATAAATTCAATTTGTTGCCTTTGTTCCATTCGTACGGTAATATCACGGATCATAGCTCCACGTACCGTTTTGTTATCGTAAGTGTGAGGGTGTGCCATTATCTCTACATAAATAGATGATCCATCTTTACGAATACCTTGCATCTCATATGGAATTTCAGGATAATCCACAAAACGCTGTCGTAATGTATATTGATCATCTTTTGTTACAAGCTCGTAAACAGACTTTTGCAGCATCTCTTTATATGTATATCCAAACATATTTGCAAAGCTCTCATCACAATCAATAATTATACCTTGATCGTGTAAAACCATTCCTTCTTGACCAGCTTGAATCGATTCATACAAGCGCCTTTTCGTTTCCTTCACCTTTTCATGAAGCGATATTCGATAAAAAATAAGGCAATACACTTCAAATCCTGGTTCTTTAAACTTCAAACATTTAACCTGAAAATACCGTTTAGAACCATCTTTAACCTCTAACAATAATTGTTTTTCAAGATTGTTTCGCAAGGTATCAAAATCAAATAATTGGTCAATAGAAGTAAGTTCGTGCTCTGCTACCTCTAACAATTTACATGCTGAAGTATTTTGCTCGATAATCTCTCCCTCTTCGTTCACAAATAGAATCGCTTCTTGTATGTGTTCGAGCACCCACTTCTGCAACGAAGGAGATAGATAACCTGATGGGTTGAGCATTGTGTATTCCCCCTAAAGCAATTCCTGCTTTCAACTTATCCAATAATGATACGCTCTGTTGGATAATGATAATTTCCACTTTTCTTATCTTTTTTAAATGTAAATAAGAATGAAAGAATCCCAATTCTACCGATAAACATAAGTGCCATTAAAAGGAATTTACCTATTAATGATAACTCTGGTGTTATACCTAGAGATAGACCAGTTGTACCGAAGGCTGAAGCCACTTCAAATATTATTTCATTCAAACCAAATGGCTCAGTAATCGACAGTATAACGACTGCTGTAAAGAAAGTAATAACGGCCATAATGGATACCACTACAGCTTTAATTAAATCACCTTCATGTACTTCTCTTCTAAAGATGCGAATACGTTGCTGACCACGTGCATATGTCAATAAGAAGATTACGACCAACGCAAAAGAAGTTGTCCGTATTCCTCCTCCAACACTACTCGGAGAGGCTCCAATAAACATTAGTGCCGACATAAGTAACTGGGTTTGTTCCGTAAATTGACTCACGTCCATCGTTGATAAGCCTGCACTTCTTGTAGTTACAGACTGAAATAATGAATAAAACAAGATTTCATGCCATGATTTATCTTCAAAGAAATGATTGAACTCTAAGAGTGCAATAAAAACGGACCCAATAATCAGTAATATTAAATATGTGCTTGTTGTTAATTTAGTAAACATAGAAAAACGCATGAATTTCCTCTGTTCACTGGTTGAAAATAGATATTCACGCACTTCAATTAGGACTGGAAATCCAATTGCTCCTAATATAATCAAAACCATATGAATGAATTGGACAAAATAATCGTGTCGAAACGGGATTAATGATTGTCCGGTAATATCAAAGCCAGCATTTGTGGTGGCACTTATTGAAGCAAAAAAACCTTGGTAATATGCTTCTTGCCATGTATCAAAAAATTGCATAAAATAAGTACCTAATATCAGAAAGCCAATTAATTCTATTGAAAAAATCATAAATAGAATTTGCTTCATTAAACGAACCATTCCTTGGAAGGTTGTTTGATTTTGATCGGTCATAATTAAACGTCGTTCACGTAAGCCAATTTTTTTACCAAGAATAATCCAAATAAATGTTCCAATAGCCATAATTCCTATACCGCCAAATTGTAAAACCAAAGCAAGCAAAAACACACCTGTCACGCTAAAAGTTTCACTTGTAGGAAGAACGGTTAATCCTGTTACACTGACAGCACTAACAGATGTAAAAATTAAATCAACTAGGGAAACTTCCACTCCATCTTGGTGGGATACAGGTAGCCCTAATAAAATACATGCTAGTAATACAGCAGAGGCGTAGAACATAACTATTATTTGAACTGGGGATAAGTCATTGAGCCATCTGAAACTTCGGTGTCTGATCCACATATTTCTTCTCCTTCTTCTGCTATATTTCTTTCTTCATAGTAGCACCTTCCAATAGTATAGCATCGAAATAAGGAGTTTTATTTCTTATTATCGGAAAAAATGGAGAATTATGAAGAGTTTTTTTGCACTTACAGAAAGTTTAAATCTTTATTAGGATGAAAGAATAATCACAACCAGGACTCTGTTGCGTCAAGGGGCTTGTCAATCGCAAGTTTTCTTTAAAGAATTATTAGAGAATATGCACCAATCTCTATACTTTCAAAAGTGTTTATCTACATTATTGTTCATTTCTATACCTGAAGTATTATAAAGGAGGGCGTTCCTTTCTGTAAATCAAGTTTTATAAGTATTAATTATAAAATCTTTTCACACCGAAATTCTCATATAAAATCCTCACTTTTGAACTAAGAACAAGTCAATAAGTGAGGCTTTATGTTAAATAGATATATTTCTAGAACATCTCTGAAGTTTCGTACATACAAGAAAACTGCAAACGCCCGTTTAGTAACGTACAAACTGTCTAACAGTGGTGACTTAGAGGAGTTTCTATTAAATTAAAACCGTTCTTTCACTAAGGACCCTGTCTTGATTGGACTTCGGCAGTTATTGTCTGATTTTATTGCTATATACTTAAGTTTTTTATACTAATGTCTGATTTAACTATTCCTACTATGCGGATGAGTTCCTTAAGTGGTAGATTCAGCCTCTTCTACTTGATTTTTGAAAGCTTGGAGTAGCTCTTCTCCATGATAACCTTTTTCAATCAGTTCTTTTAGAGTATTTTCCACTTGATCTTTTTTATGATCAAGAATTTTACCTAAGAATAATATATTACTATTATCACCAATGTCATTACTATCTATAACTTTAACTAAAAACATAGCTGGTTGGTTTGTTGATTTGGTTATTTTTGCTTGAAGGACAATTTCCTCTTCTTTGTCCATAATGGTTTCGAAGTACTCTTTATATTGTTCTTCTATATAAGCTTCGATGAGCCATGTATTAGCTTCATCCTCCCTGTTAATAATTAATCCATCGATAAGTGGGATTGTCGTTTTTTGGATATCTTTATTTTCTCCTTCTAATACATTTAATTTAATCAATTTAAATGTTTTCACGGTCTACATTCTCCCTTTCCAAATTATCTGCTTATGGTTAACTCTCTTTCATGATTACTATCATTAACCACCTATATAAGACATTTCAATCTTTTCCTTTGATGGGAACTTTCCCTCTGCGCGATTTGCTGAATACCGGTCCCCTCTAATACTCCAACGCTTCATTATTTCTAGTTTCAACATATTATCAGTAATTCCTTTTCTTAGGAGTTTCCGGATATCGTATCCTTGAGAAGCGAACAAACAATGGTATAACGTTCCATCTGCTGATAATCTTGCTCGCGTACATGTGTCACAAAAATGATCTGTAACAGAAGAGATAACCCCTATTTCACCATTGCCATCTTTATACCTATATCGTGATGCTACTTCCCCATAATAATTAGGAGAAGCTTGTTCAAGCGGAAGTTCCTCTGTAATCGTATTAATAATTTCTTGCTTCGAAACAACTTCACTATTATGCCATCCATTTACATTGCCTACATCCATAAATTCGATGAAACGTAGTATATGTCCTTTTCCTTTAAAAAACCGGGCCATTGGTAAAATTTGCGATTCGTTCATACCTCTCTTCACCACCATATTGACCTTAATTTGCAAGCCTACATTAGTTGCCGCTTCAATCCCCTTAATTACAGGAGAGGTTTTAACACCTCGACTATTTATTGATTGAAACACATCATCGTCTATGGCATCCAAACTTAAATTAACTCTGTTAAGACCTGCTTCTTTTAAAAGCTTGGCATATTTAGGCAGGAATACACCATTCGATGTTAAAGCGATATCTTCAATTCCTTTGATTGAGTAGAGTCTCTCAATTAGTAGATGCAAGTTTTTTCGTAATAGAGGTTCACCGCCTGTTAGTCTGATTTTCTCTACTCCTAATGAAGCAAATATTTCAGCTGTACGGATTATTTCATCAAATGTTAACATCTCTTCTTTATCCAAAAAGGGGTAATCTGCCCCAAAAACCTCAGCTGGCATACAATACGTACAACGAAAATTACACTGATCAATGACGGAGATTCGAAGATCTTTCAGAGGTCTTCCGAATTGATCTTTTATGGCTTGTGACTGTTCTGTCACGATATCCCTCCCCTAGTCCTGTTAAAATGTATATTTTTTCTATTGTACAAGGCCCATTCTAAGTTGTCCACGGCTCTTTCTGGCCATAAACTGTCTCTAGGAAAATCACCTCTACCCTATCACCTTTTTTAAAGCCTCTCGTACCTCCAGGTAGCATCATGAATGCGTTTGTTTCTATAAGTGATGTGACTACAGCAGATTTATCCGGTCCAGCAGGTTCAATCCATAGTTGTCCATCCTTAAAGAACACCCTACTTCTTACGAAACGTGTGAATGGATTGGGCTTTGGAAAATCTGTTGTGAGGTAAGCTTTACTTTTAGGTGGGTATGGTTGTTTGGAGAACATTGCCTTCTGGATAACAGGTCGCACAAACAACTCAAACCCTACATAACAGGCTGATGGATTTCCTGATAAACCAAATAATAATTGATCACCCTTAACGGCAACTGTAGTAACACTACCTGGTCTCATTGCTACTTTGTTAAACAATTGTTCTGCCTCTAACTTATCATAGATATCTGGCATTAAATCATAATCACCTACAGAAACGCCTCCTGTTGTAATAACCATATCTACTTCATGAAGGGTTTCTTGTATGGCGTTATAACTCGTCTCAAAATCATCCGCCAAGGTCCCTAGCATCTTAACTTCTCCACCAGCTCGTTTAATTTGAGATGCAATCATATGACCGTTTGAGTTGCGAATCTTGCCTGGAACTAGATCATCTTTAACATCCAACAGTTCTGTACCAGTTGTAAATAAACCGATCACAGGCTTCTTTGATACATGAACAGTCGCATACCCAAATGTGGCTAAAACAGCTTTGACCCCTGGATGAATATAGGTTCCTTTTTCTATTAAATGAGTACCTTCAAGGGTTTCAGATCCCTTATGGTTCACATTATCCCCAGCTTGAATCGTCCGTTTTATACTCATCAACTCTTTCTCATTATCTTCGTAGGATTGGCAAACTTCAAACATAGCTACACAATCAGCTCCTCTTGGCAAAGGAGCTCCTGTCATAATCCGGGCAGCCTCTCCATGTTGCAAAGTCCTACTACTCATTGTACCTGCTGGAATATGTTCTACTACTTCAAAGGAAACTGCATAATCCTGACTTGCCTGATTGGTATCAGCAGCTTTAAAGGCAAATCCATCATAGGGAGATTTATCAAAAGGAGGGATTGGTTGATTTGCAAATATATCTTCGGCTAGAACACGACCATCACTTTCTTCAATAGAGACGATTTCATATGTATGTTCTCTTGCATAAGCCATCACCCGATTCACCGCTTCTGTTACCTTAATAGGTGTTCGTTTCTCAATCATGCTATTACTTCTCCTTTCTAAAATAAATTCTATTAAGTTTACACTACCAAAGAAAAAGGCTTATCTCTACATATAAGATTAGAAAAGGGGCCAATTCAAGCCCCCTTTACAATTCCTTTTCTTACTTAATGAATAAGTTTCGATCTCGTTGGGATTGTATTTGTTTTGTAATACATTCTGTACGTATTATGGATTGCATACGCTCTTTGTGAGACCTTCGTTTAATAACAATCGAAAAGATAAATAGTTGATCTTGCATTCTATATTCCTCCTTATCTACTATTTTGAGAGGCTACGCGCTATCTTTCTCCTCATTTAACCATTCCATAAAAATTGTGTGTCTGCACATTGTTATCGCTCCTTTTCTTTTTATAGTTGTGATCCGTACACTGCTTTTCGGTCTGTTACTTTTTCTTGTACTGTTGGTTCATGAAAAGATGATTGTGTTAATATCCCTTGCTTTTGTCGTGGTGTTTTCTTAATTGAAACACTAAACACAAAAAATTGAATGGTCATGCTACTACCTCCTTAACCTTCCGTTATTTACCATAAAAAAAAGCCATAGATTTATCTACGGCTCTTTACTCTTCCTAGCTTAAAGTTAGAAGTTGTTTTACCTCAGAGCATTATACTCCACTCTGATGTTATCTCTAACAAATAAAACCGCAGGCTTAACACGCGGTTAACTAGAAAGCAAATATATAGACATTGGCACCGCAGACCATTTGACCTGACAGTTCGATGTCACTTGGAAGGATTATAATCGTAATTAACGAAATCCACGTAAGGTCAAATAGGATTTAATATTCAGTTGATAGGTTGAATTAGTTTTAATATACATCATGGAATTGACCTCACTCTCTCATTTTTGGTACATGGAAATTATATGCAGCGAATTGGAAAATGTAAACACATTTCTTAAATTCCTTAATATTTTTTAGCTAGACAATTCACCCTCCGTATTATGATCGAATAAATACGCATCTATTTTTTGATCTAATTGATGAAGTTGACGAATTGCTTCACTAATTTCCATTTGTTTATAATGATGGAGCCCTTTTGGTTGTTCATCTTTATTGTCTGCCAACGTAACGACCTCCTGTAAAGCTGTTTGCTTTCCCTCTAATGAGAAAGGTAAATAAGAATCTGTATGCAACAGAATGGAAACCGAAATTTGCTTTGCCGCAACTCGATTTTCTCCAAGCCTTATCAGAAGTTTGTGCGCTCGTTCTGCACCTTTAATTGCATGAATATCATTTTGTCTATAATCGTCGTAGTCCCATTCTCCTTCATTGTTATACCATTCATAGTGACCTATATCATGTAATAGGGCAGCCTTAGCTGCATAATCCACTTGAACGCCTCGTTCAACAGCTAACTCAAAGGCATAGAAAGCAGCAGTTACCGCATGATGTACTCCTGAACGACGAAGGTATTTCCTTGTAATATGGTGCTTAAATATATCAACTAGTGTAACGTCTCTCATCTATAATCCCTCCGTTGTTTTTCAAAATAATATATCATAAGGACTTACCGCATACAATATGCTTTTTTTCTTGTTTCCCTACTGCCATCATTATCAATCTAACTAATTTCTTGTTTATTTATTCATTGAAAAAGGTATGACTATAAAGGATTATCGTTAAGTAAGATTTAGGAGTGAATAGAATGAACTTCACTAAAGATATAGTTGTTATAACAGGTGGAAGTAATGGAATCGGAAAAACTCTTGTACAAGAGTATGCAAATAAGGGAGCATATGTGATTATTATTGATAATGATCAAGGGAATGGAGAAAAGATTATTCAAGATTTAAATGAATATGAAGAACGTGGAGCGTTTTTCTATTGTGATCTTCGCAAACCAGAATCGATCCACCATACATTTTTATTAATCGATCAAGCAAATCTTGAACCAACTATACTTATTAATAATGCTGGAATTAGTTATTTTAAAGACTTTTTTGAATTAACTGTAGAAGACTGGGATAACGTGATACAGTCAAATCTTAGAAGTGCTTTTCTATGTTCACAAGAATTAGCAAAAAGATGGCGGAATAATGGGATACACGGACGAATTATTAACATGGCATCTACTAGAGCATTTATGTCTGAGCAGGATTCTGAGTCATACGCAGCATCGAAGGGTGGAATGATAGCACTCACTCATTCGATGGCTATCTCCTTAAGTGAATACCAAATTAGAGTCAACTCCGTAAGTCCTGGTTGGATTCAAACTGAGCATTATGAATACTTAAGAGATATTGATCATACCCAACATCCTTCAAAAAGGGTAGGACATCCATTAGATGTGGCTAGAGCTTGTTTTTATCTTAGTGATAAGGAGAATGCATTCGTGACCGGAGAGAATATTGTCGTTGACGGTGGCATGACAAAAAAAATGATGTATGAGCATTAATTCATATACTACTTGTATATTTATGTTAAGAAAAAACCTTTCACAGTGGAATGTAGATTTATTTCGATAACTTTGTTTTTAAAATAAAATAAAAGGGTACGAGATAACTAACAAACATGATTATAATTAACATAAAAACGTATAACATTTCATGCTTATTAAAGTTTCTATTAAAGTAAAATAAGAGGTGACTACCTTGGATCAAATATCCTCGTATCAAGTGTATTTTAATCAACGTATTTCTATGGAAGAAGTTATGAACATATACCGTTTTGTCTCTAACGGAACATATGATGTGTATTTATATCAAGAAGATCTAATAGCTGATGTTAGCAATTTACCAAAATTATTAAGTTTCTTTCTTTACTATCAAAAAAAATCACCAATATTAATGATTATTGATGGAGAAAATGTGGAATACGCATATGAGAAGATAATGAAAGTATGTGAGAAACCATTAGAAAGATGTGAGCTTCGTTCTAATCACGAAGCTCCTGCACATGTAGCAATTCAAGTCTAACATTATCATTTGAAAGGAGAATGACAAATGGCTTATGAAGATCGAGATGTCGAAATAGAACATAAAGAGAAAAAACAAGACTCTAGTAAAGTAGGCGTAGCAGCAATCAAATATGTAACATATTTGATTATCTTCTTTGGAATTCTCTGGTTCTTAATACAATACGTTTTCCCTATGCTACAAGGATAAATCAAACGTTTTAATTAGAATGATAAGTTAATAATCAAATTCATCTTATGCCCCCATTTACCTGTTAAAGGTGTTGGGGGTTTTAAATTGTATTCAATATCCCTTAAATAAGGTACAAATTCCCATTAAAATTGTCTTTTATTCATCATCAATGAAGGGTATAGGGTAGTTAGATGATTAATAGTAATGGAAAGGAGCCCCTATGCTTGATTTTATTATTTCTTTCATTAAAGATATAGGTATATTTGGTTTACTTCTCAGTCTCGCCATAGAAGCTTCTTCATTGCCATTTCCAGGAGCGGTTGTCGTGTTGACCTACGGATATATATTAAAGTCGTCGGCTCTCGCAAGCTTTGGGATAGCTTTGTTAGCTGGGGCTGTTTATACAGCATTTAGCTTTATACCTTATTACATTGGGTACAAAATAGATCACAAAGTAAAGCAATGGTTTAATGAAAATAAAATTGAAAAAGTGGAACGTTGGTTTACTCGATGTGGGGAATGGACTATTGCCTTATCGAGACCATTAGGACTAGGAAACTACATTTCTTATTTTTCTGGACTTAGTAAAGTACGCCCTTATCGCTTTGCGGTAATTACATTCATTGGAATTTTTCCGTGGATATACCTCATGCTAATGTTAGGAAATATAGGTAACCTTGAATCAATGAAAAGTCTCCTCTCAAGTACACAACAATACATTTATATAGGTTTAGGTGTCTTATTGATTGCGTATATTTCCTTCAATTTTTTTAGAAAGAAAAAACAAACAAAGTCGTGCCCCCCTGCATATTCGGACAGACAGACATCTACTAAAGAACATACATCCTAACATCGTCTATCTAACAAAGGAATTAGGAAACCTCCTCCTTTGTTAGTAAGGCGTCTTTTTCTGTTTAATGGACAATAATCCGATAATGAACAAGCTGGCTACTAAAAGCATTAAAACAATAATGGGAAGAAATGGCCCATCTATTATTCTTTCTTCAATAATGCGGTTGAACCGATTAGCAAAAGGTTCAGGAATAAGCTCAGTCCGGTTATTTACATAGGTTTTATGTTCATACGTAGCCGCCCCTAGTGCAGACTCCCACCCTTCTGATGTCTTATTTAACCAAATCTCAATAACGTCCCCTGTTTCAATGTCTAAAAAATCCGAACCATTGTATTGATTAGTGGACCAATTTGGAATATAGGTATAAAATACTTCTATACTGTCCGAATCTTTTAAATCAGAAGGGCTTTTTATCATTTGAGTAATCGACAATGTAAACCTTCTTTTTTGTTTAGGTTCACCCTTTTCACTCCTATCCTCTACAAGTTGATGAGTTGTGACCCTCCCTATCACATGTAACGTTGCTTCTTCTTTTATTCTCTCAACTTCTGAAGGCTCGGTTGCTGCAGCTACATTAGAAGCAGGCATCCAAAATAAAATAAATAATATGGTTAGTACATTCCAATAAAAAAGCTTCTTCATCCCCACTGAAGCTTTTCTCACAAATCTCCCACCCCCACCATGTTGATTAGCTATTACTATATCAATATTTGTAATTTATGGAAAGGTGACATTACCATATCTACTTTTTTTCATACACCTTAATAATAAGAATAAAAAAGAGAATCACATAAGACAATCACCTCTTCTCATATGATATTATACACAAGCAGGAGGTGATAGGAGCAATGGAATTAGAAAACATCAATTTAGGAGTAATAAGCTTCACATTCGTTACGTTAGTAAATGAACATTGGCTCTATTTGCGTCTACCAAAAATATATTATTGGAAAGCACTACCCGAATAGAAAAAAGTATTTTTTTCGTAAAAAAGAAGCTGCTGATTCCTCAGCAACTTCTTAATCAAACCAACCTTTTCCTTTGAACCATAGAAACATGAGGACCGCAATAATACCCATTATGGCTAGGACCACAAAATAAGCATACCTTTCGTCTAACTCTGGCATATACGTAAAATTCATACCATATACACCAACAATAAATGTAAGTGGCATAAATATCGTTGAAATAACTGTTAGGATTTGCATCGTCCGATTTGTTTCATGAGAATTAAGCGACATGTAACTATCCCTGATATCCGTAGTCATTTCTCGGTTTGATTCAATAAGTTCAGATACTTTTAATAAATGATCATGGATATCGGAGAAGTATTCTTTACGTTCCTTAATACTATCTAAATGCTGAGAGCTAAGCATTCTATAGAGTAAATCACGCATAGGATGAACCGTTTGTCGTAACGTCAATAGATCTGCTCTTGTATCAAATAATTGTTCTAGCAAGCGTTCCATGGAAAGTTGCTTCGTATTATCCTCGATATCGTTAATATGGTCTTCAATCGCATACACTATTGGAAAATAATTATCTACAACTTTGTCCAATAATTGGTGTAGCACATGGTCTTCTTCCCAATTATGTGGAGATTTATCGCGTTGAATTCGATTCCACACTTGTTCTAACTCAGGAGAGGTAGCCTTATGATACGTTACTATATAACCATAACCATGGAAGATATCAATTTCCTCTTTATCAAGTGACTTAGCATTTAGAGCATGAATGACATAAAAAGTATGATCGTCAAAATAATCTAGTTTAGGACGTTGCAAGGTATGGATACAATCCTCTATTGCTAATGGATGAAAATTGAATTCAGACTCGAGCTTCTGTGTCTCAGATGGTGTTGGCTCAAAAAAATCCACCCAATACCATTCAATTTTGTCATTATGCAACTTCTCGATAGGTAGATCTATGTGTAAAGTTTGTTCTTTTGTCATAGCCATCGTTCGAATCATAAGAACCCTCGCTAACGATTCAATGTTCTTGTGGAAACCATTGATATAATAAAACATCATGCCATCGATCGAATTTATATCCTACTTCTTTTAAAGTACCGACATACGTAAAACCGTATCGATTATGTAACTGGACACTACGTTCATTTCCATCTGTGATTTTTGAAATAACGGTGTGAAAACCGCACTCTTTCCCTTTATCTAAGATAGCTGTCATAAGAGCATGGCCGATACCTAATCCGTGAAACTGTGGATAAACATAGACGGAAAGTTCAACTGTAGATTGATAAGCTAACTTTTCCTCAAAGGGACTTAAGTAAGCATAACCTGCCACTTCTCCTTCCCATTCAGCCACCAGAATAGGGTACATTCCCTCAAACTTCGTAAACCATTCTTGTTTCTCATCCATCGATTTTTCAAGTAAATCAAAGGTCGCATTACCATTCATAATTGCTTCATTTTCTATAAGATGAATGGCAGGCAAATCTTTTCGTTCCCCATTGCGAATCCAAATCATATCCCTCACCTGCCTTTTCCTCATCTTATCATAGCACCTCACATAGTGTTATGTAAAAATACTACCGCATCCAATTCCTCGTAAACACGAAAAAGGTCAGAGATTTGTAGGATAGTCATTTAATATTACATCAAGAATAGGTAGCTAAAAAGAGTTTTTTTTCGTTATTACAGAACTCGAACATTAATCCAGTAATCTCTTCTCTTGAGTTCATGGTTGGTGAGCTTTCCCCTTCCCAGTGGAACCCACCTCTTGTAGTCAGATAGTAGGTTATCTAATTTTCAAGTTTCCAAAAAGGGGGATGCATTTTAAAATATACTCTTTCACCTAAATTACGTATACTTTAACCTCCACCACCACCTGGGTGTCTAAGACCACCTTTTTGAATTTCTTCTGGAGACATTTCATGTTTTTTTCGATATTCTATTCGATTCTTAATTTTTTTCTTATGGAGATATTTCATTATAAAAATATATGCCCATGCTCCAATTACAATAATAGCAGGCCAGAAATCAAACACAATTACTCCTCCTTATGACTCTATATTACGAAAGAGTGTCATTAGTGGTTTCAATGCCCAGTCAATCAAAAACACCCCTTACAATAAGCTTGATATTCAAAAAACATCAGGCTTATTGAAGGAGCTATGATTTACTTCCAGTCTAAAATACCTTCCAGGTCACTATAAATTTGGTCAGGTTCTTCATCTATGGTTGGCCACTTAGCTTGACCTCTACGTATCCAAGCTGTATGAAGACCGAAACTACTTGCACCTGTTATGTCCCATGGGTTACTAGACATAAATAATACTTCATCCTTTTGTAATCCTAGCTGGTCTAGTGCAAATTGATATGCATGTGGACTTGGTTTATAAATATGGATCTGATCAGCACTTAACAGACCTAATAATTGATCTAACTCATTATGGATCAGTAGTGGCTCTAACATTTCCATTGTTCCATTTGAAAAAATAACCAACTGCCTATCTTTCAATTTTTCTAATACCCGTTTCACTTCAGGGAAAGGTTTAAGCTGCTTATATACTTCAACCATCTCTTGTATATCCTCTTCGCAATACTCCACCTGGTTTACTGAAAGTGCATCTTTCAAAGCCCACTCTGTAATTTGATCAAATGGTTTATAGCCATCAATTAACTGACGAATGAAAAAGTAATGAACCTGTCGACTCCTCCATTCCTGACTAATCGACTCACTTTTATTCGGAAAAATCTTTTCTAATCGTTCTTGCACAGAATGTACATCAAATAATGTACCGTATGCATCAAACACAAACGCTTTTATGCTCATAAGTTCCTCCTAATTGTCAGGTTTCTTTTCAGTTTTACCCTAATTCATTATGCTCTACACAATAAGGAGTATACACTTATTTTAGTTGCGTTACATGTATCGTATGCCCTTCCCCATCCTGGAATGAGAAAGCTTCCCTATTTTTATAAACTGTTACGGGTAAGCCTCTTGAATGTAATGTGTCATAATCTGCTTTAATATCATTAGACCCAAGTGTAAACGGATGATCTAATCTGATAAATAAATCCTTTGGAACTTCAACTAATGTAATACCAATATGTTCTAACGTAACTGCTCGTAATTCACCATACATCGGGGTGTGAAACGAAAATTGATATAATTCTTGTACTCCAAGATTTTGTGAATACCATTTTGAGGAGCGTTCTAGTTGTTCAACCGGAAGAAAATAACCACCAATGTGAAACGTCATTTGATCATTAGAGTGACCCCCCCATCCTACAATTCCAATCTGTAGCTCATTAGGGTCTGTTACCTCATAGGAGACCATATCATAAAAATCCTCTATATCTGTTAACTTACATCCTTTTAAGAATAAGTCTCTATGTAAGGTTTGGGGGTCAAATACATTGATATTTAACGGACTAAATGGATACACATAATTCGTTTCACTTTTGTAGAAAATTAAATTAGCACCTTCTGTAAATGTGAACACTACTTCATTTACAGCCTCAGAAATTGCTTCAAATTGAAAGTTCGCCTCGTACCAAGCCTTCGTCTCTTCCAGATTTTTTGCAGGGATACGAATTGTTTCTAATTGTTTTATCGCCATAATATTCACCTCCCTCTTTTTATGTCACTATTTTCACAGGAAAACCTTCCATAAAATCGATTGAATCTTCTAATAATTTTACATCAAATAAACTATTAATGGAATAGGAGTTGATAAAAATGGATTTTATTATAAAGAAAGTAACCTCAGAAGATCAATCATTTATAAGAAACAATTTACATTTATCTCTTCCACAAAATGCGAACGTGAACACGTTGGAATCAATTAAACTTATCAATGATGACATACTATCCTTAAGTGACTTTTACTTTGTGACGAAAAAAAAGAAAAAATTTTTGGTTATGTTTTTATAGGAATGAACTATGATTCATTTGAGGAACATGAACATGGCTTTATCTATGATTTGTTAGTGCTTCCATCATACCAAAGGCGAGGCCTCGGTATTAATTTGATGAAATCCGCGATTTTATCCTTCAAACAACAGAAGGCTCATGAAGTACGTTTGAACGTTTATCATAACAACCCAGCTAAGTATTTATATGAGAGGCTTGGATTTCATTATCACAAATAATGAAGATTTAAATTAATCTAGAGATCTGAAGCGTTATACAATAAAATACTTACTTCTCACTAAATTTTCTGAATTTTTTGGGAGGCTTTATGACTGAATGATTTATATCAATTGTTTTTATGATTCCGCTATATGGTTTATTAATTTGGACATATTACTATCCTGAAGAAATTATATCATTTGGAAGTGAATGGATGTATGGAGGAGGTCCTAAAATTTCTACTCAAGCGATTCGTTATACTAAATTTGCATCAATTACTATTATGTTTGGATTACCTATCATTCATAAGTGTCATTGAAGAAATTTACATTCTCAATTCCAGCATTAGTTTTATTCCTTTAATATTTGGAGGAGCGCTTACAATATTTAAATGATAATAAAGAGCTTAAAGCTAAAGATAGCTTTCGTCCGATTATATAAAAGAAAAGACGTTTGGATTTAAAGTCCAAGCGTCTTGATGGGTTAGTATTCAATATGTTTAGGATTGTTCCTAAACACTAGCAGTAGTTCTCTTCTTTAACTTTTTTGATATTTTGTTCATGTTCCTCTTTCATACCTTCATAGAATGGGTATTCTTGTTTCAACCATTCAACTAGAGGTTCATTATTGAGCAGACCTTGTACATATTTCTTTGACGTATCTATACGATACTGAATAGAATCCAAATCATTAGTTGGGTTTCCATGACCAGGTACTAACACCTTTATTTCATACTGATTTATTATGTATTCGAATGTATGAAGTGTTTTTATGTATGAAGATACACTGTCAAAAATGAACGGAAATTCTACATCTGACAAATAGTCCCCAGCAACCAATACCCCAAGAGGTTCTATAACCGTAATAAGTCCATCATGTGTATGGCCTGGTGCTTTGAAGAAACTCAAGGTAACCTCATCTTCTTCCAATGTCTCTCCATCTTCTTGGACTACAATATCCACCTCAGGAAAAGAAACAGAGTAAGGTCGTTCTAAGTAGTAACTACTATCAAAATCTTTAATTTCTTGTAGAATATTTTGTTTTTTTGGATGGTCTTTTAGTTCTTGAGTTGAAATAACGATAGCTCCTTCAAATGCATTAGCGCCAAGAATGTGATCAAAATCAGAATGAGTAAAAATGAGAAATAGCTTTTTTCCTTGTCTACAGTTTTCTACAAAAGTTTGTATCTTCTCTACTTCAATTGGCAACCAATTTGGGTCTATCACAAACACTGCCGTTTGAGTTTCAATAACAGTCGATGTGGTTTGATAAAGGGATGATTGAAAAATTGTAACTTGTTCATTTAAGTAAGATTGCATACTCATCCTCCTTGTATATTTAGTGAAATTGTATTGCTTCACTCTCTTTACTTTTGTGCATAAAAGATCTAACCATGCAGAAAATAATATTGGAGGTGTTGAAGCTGAAACATTTAAAGGCGTTAGGATTAAAATGGGTGATTCTCATTACTGCTCTTTATCCGATATATGGGGCCATCACAAACGCATCACTTGGAAATATCTTTTTAATTAGTATTGTACTACTTGGAATTACGTATGTCGTTGGTGATTTATTTATTTTGCGCCGATACGGTCTTATTGTTACATCCATTGTCGATTTTGTAATCCCCTTTGGTATTTTATATTTGTTCGGACAAATGATAAATGGCATTCCAACACAAACGGTGCTCCCTGCAATTGCAGCATCAAGTTTTATTGTAGCTTTCGAAACATTTTTTCACATATACATGGAAGACCGAGTACTAGAATTAGGACCAAAGGTATATGAAAGGCGTAGACAATTACTAGTACCCAAAAAGCTCCGAGTAGAATCCTCGGAAGAGCTATTTCCATATGAAGCCCAACGTAAAGATGCACAAAAAGAAGAAACCCATGATCCTGAAAAGGAATAAAACAGCTAGATTTCCTAGCTGTTTTTTTGTTGTCAAGCGAACTATAAAAATGTTGGCTTGTGTAAAACTTAATACATGGTAATCCTCTTTTTTAATAAGTCTCAAGACGGAGACAGCTTCCACCTAAGGCTGGTTTGTACCGAATGGAAATTTATGTACACTTACAATAAGATAGCCAAAAGAGAGGATTGGATACTATGAGCCAAACATTTGGTGTTTTTAATAATCGTACGTTTACAAAGGTTTTTTTAGCTGCCATCACGTCAAGACTTGGACCGCTTTTCTAGTCAGCCAGTATATGCGACCGTAACAGAAATGATGTACTCTGCACCAACGTTGCTTGTTTTCTTTTTGACTGGTGTAGTTGTTGATAGGATGGATCGGCAGAAAGTAGCTTACTACAGTGATTTTATTTGCGGAATTCTATCGTTTGGTCTCATTGCGGCCATATTGTTTGATTGGATACCACTTGTTTTCTTAGCACTCTTCTTAAGAAGTGCTGTTGCAAAATTTTTCGCTCCAGCTGAGATAAGTTTGATTCAAGGTATTTTAACGGAAGAAGATTATTCCACTGCAGCAGGGCTTAACCAAATGGTAGCAGGTTTTTTTAATTTGTTTGCTACAGGACTTGGATTGGGGGCATATTGGTTATTCGGTGTACAAGGAGCAATTGTAGGAGATGCAATTACTTTTTTTGTATCCGCTTGGTTAATACGCACATGTGTGATTGAAGAAGATGCACGTTTGCCAAATGGGCCTCACACGTTTAAAGATTTGAATTATACATTTATATTTGCTGACTTTAAAGATGGACTAAGTTTTTCCGTTATGCCAATTTATATATTAAAGTATAAATTAGCTCCTGAAACGTATGAAACTTGGTCAGTTATTGTAGGCATTTATTTGGAGTCTTTATGATTACAGGCAGTATTTTGTCAGCCATGATAGCGAAAAAACTAAAATTATATACATGTTTATCTGTTGGTCTTATGGTTTCTGGATTCTTTTTATTAGTGAGTGGCATTGCCCCTACCCCTACCATTTTTCTTATAATAACAGCAGTTGTAGCATTAACCATTCCTTTAGCTAATATCGCAATTGGTGGTTGGTTACCTGCTATCGTAGACAAGAAGATGATGGGGCGAGTAGAAAGTTGGATTACACCTGTTATGATGATTTCACACACCGCTACGTTAGGAGTTATTTCGGTAGGATTTCCTACTTTCTTCTCTATCACTAGTTTGTTCTATGTTTGCGGGGAAATATTAGCGCTTGTAGGAATAGGTTACATGCTTATCCTACCAAAGCTTAGCAAGCAGTATGATGAGTCAATGGAACACCATAATAAACCATCCCAAACTATAGAAGCACCATCTCATATATAAAAAAAGCCTTAATGCCAATTGTTGCCCACAGGTCGTTGGTTATTCAATGTTGCTTCGTGACGCGGGCCTACAGGATGTAGGTCAGTTCGATGAGCTGAGTAATGCAGCAGTTTTAATTGAATCTCCATCACTCAGGACTTCTATAAATCCTTTTATGGGAAATAAAACTCAAGCATTAGCTTGAGTTTTATTCATTGTGTTTCGGATAGCGACCAACCACATGGATGGCACTAATAATTCGTTTATTAATCCACTTCCGATTGTCATTTGTATTCAGTTGTTCGTATGCCTGCTGTCGACCACCTTCAGTAGTGACATAGTGAGTAGGTAATGTGTTTAAGCTCAGGGCAAGAATATCCCTTCTACATTTTTCACATTTACAAAATGTTTGATAATCTGGGCTCATAAGCATAACGGTGACAATACTAGAAGCTAATTCTTCCATTACATTCACTATCTCTTTTGACATGTACTTCCCTCTCTACTGGTTAAATATCTCTTAACACTATAACTTCACTGTAACATGGAAAATAGAATAGTAGTAGTATTCAGTGATGCTGGGCATGATCAATAGTCTGTTTTAGGACGTCCATCACGTGTTCATCATCAATGGAATAGTAGATAGATGTTCCTTCTCTACGATATTTGACCAAGCGTAAATTTTTTAAAAACCTCAACTGGTGAGATACTGTTGACTGACGCAGATGTAAAGCCTCAGATATATTATTTACAGATAGCTCTTCTTGAAATAGCAAATGTAAAATTCTTATTCTCGTGGGATCGGAGAGAGCTTTAAACGTTTGAGAAATGATAAACAGCGTCTCTTCATCTAATTCTTCCAATTTGGGTAATTCGTCCATTCACTATCCACCTTTCTTTTATTTGTCCTCATGCTCTTGATTTTTCTTTCCTTTTTTAATAGCAAAGTACATGAACGCTACAAATAAAGCAAAGATAAGAATTGCCATAGCCACCATGGAATAAAATAATGGACCTAACATCTCATCCCTCCTTTTAATGATGTGTTAATTCTAAAACAGAACATTCCTCATCTTCATATTCAACTTCTATCGTGACATGGTCAAGGTGAATGTCACCGAGGATTCCTTTTATCTGTTCTTTAATTGTACACACTTCATCTCTAGTAGTATTCTTTGGCACCACAACATGGGTTGAAAAGGCGTGGTGTTCCCCGTCTAGTGACCAAAGGTGTGTATGGTGAATGGAGTGTACTAACTGAATCTGTTCAATTTTTTTCTTTAATGATGCAAAATCAATGCCTTCAGGTACTGCCTCTAAAAATAAGGACATCGTTTTCTTAAAATTAATAACCACATTATATAGAATATACAAGGTAATACCAATGGATAAAAGAGGATCTAAAATAGGAATTTCTTTAAATAACAAGATAATACTCACAATTAGAACAGCAACCCAACCTAATACATCCTCAAGTAAGTGCCATGTCATTACCTTAGCGTTCATCGATTCCCCACCACGAAGTTTGAAAACAGCGGCTCCATTTACAAGAACTCCTAAAATAGCTAGCATAATCATACCACCAGCATTAGGACTTACTGGATTAAATAATCGTGGGATAGCCTCAGTAAAGATAAATATGGAGCCTACGATTAAGACGACACTGTTGATAAGAGCGGCTAGTAATGAAAAGCGTTTATAACCAAACGTGAAGGCATTATTATGTCCCTTCTTTGAGTATTTTTGAAGAAACCAAGATAAGCCCAAGGATAATGAGTCTCCCAAGTCATGAAGTGCATCAGAGATAATCGCCATACTATTCGTTAAAATACCTCCGACAATTTCGATTAATGTAAAGATTAAATTCAAAAAGAATGCCGTTTTAATATTTCCAGTTGTATGATCATGGTGGTGGCTCATAGAGTAACGTCCTCCAATGTCTATGTGTGTATTACGTTTCCCTTAAATGTATTTATTCAACATTTGCAATATATGTGCATGTATTCATATTTAGTGTAAAGTATCCGACTTAATTCTGTCAAAGGGAATTAACATTGTATGATTTTTTTAGTGTTTATTCCATAATAGCTGGTCTTATCTTGAAAACTTGAATTCGAGATAAATACCTTTATTAAGCGGGATGTGTCCGATAACTTAATATGGAATAAAGGTGGTCTGGGAACAACTCTCGTCCTGCCGCTGATCTAGGAAATTTGGGCGGTCGCTCCTATATTTCAAAAGTAGCTCCTGTTTACGATTCTCGCTCCGAAAGCAGGGAAAGTCGGTCCAGAGTCGATGTTTTCATCGCGGCCACATGACAAGCCCCTGTGCTGCATTATGGATGCAAACGGATGTGTCGAGACCCAGCCGGGCAGCCCGGTTTTTGCCCAGGGAGACGAAGGGCCACAAGAAAGCGAACTATTTCACGGCCCATCTTTTCTCCCACTTAACACAACGGAAACATCCCTCTCCCCCCAAATTATCTCGACTTCGTCTTCAAGATTATGCCTTGTTAGTTGAATAAATTACAAACTTCATCTGTAATCCTTTCTTTTCCAGCATAAAAAATGAACTGTACAAAACAGTTCATTAGTAACAATATGAATTAAGTCTCCTTTGTACTGCTAATTTCAATTCCCTTTAACGCTTGTGAAGCCAATTGATCTGCTTCCTTGTTCCCTTTTCGAGAAACCAGTTTATAGCTAGGGGTTATACCTAAATTTTCAAGATCATGTTCTACACGATCAGCCCATTTTGTTAATTCTTCCTCCATACAAGGCCATTCTCCATTTAACTGATTGAGGACCACTTGAGAATCGCCAACAAATGTGATTGGTATATTTGCTACATTCAACAACCCTAGTTCCTGTATTGCTAAATGCAAAGCAGCATATTCTGCTTCGTTATTTGAGTCCAATTCATCAATTAAGGCATTTTTTCGTAACCGGTAAGACTTTCTATTTTGATGATAATAAATAGCACATCCTAAGCCTGACTGATAGGTTTCTACATTAAATCCACCATCAAAATAGACAGTGATCTTATGAGGCTCTGTTTGAATTCCCTTCATGAATTGTTTCATTTCTTTTAATGTTAACGATGCATCATAATTATCTATGAAAGATATGTCCTTTTTGCGTCCAGTTTTTTCTAAATCTTCTGCTATTAGAATGGCTTCTCCAACATACATCTCATCTGAACGAAAAGTGGCTTCTGTCCCTTTTGGAGTTTTGTAAGTTAATTCAATTCTGACATTCACTCGCTAATCCACCTTTAACTTCATTAGTATGTACTTCGTATCATACCCATTATGACTTGTTCTACTATGGATATCTGTGAATTTAGTAAACACTTCTCAGTTGCTATTCCACTCATAAAGATAAATGTCACCATAAACTGGATCAAATAGTTCATTTGAGTGGAATTCGGCTACTTTTTTTATATTGTCTTGTATTTCATATCCTTGCATTTCAAATCCATCTACAACTTGGTCAGTTAAAAGAATCCGCTTATTCTCTTTATAAGATAAGTCCGTTTGAAAGTATTCATAAGTGAATATTTTTTTATGTGAATAATCTACATCTAGATATTCCATCACTCTTGACTCTTCCCATGTATAAACAGTGAACGGTTTGTCTACCTGAGATAAATAACTAGTGAGTTGATATACAGCTGGAGGATTCTCTGTTTTTTCGGTAACTAATATATGACCTCTCCATGTTTGAGAAAAAATGAGGAAAATGGAGATGATGACTGTAATGAACGTACCCTTTCCTTTCATATATCCTGTTGAAAGATAAACTCCCAAACTTAACAATGGTAGGACATGTCTTGGTTTATCAATATTTTGCGCAAAAAGGACCCAAATAAAATACATAACACTTAAAAGAAAAACCCAGCTATTTTGTTTGTCTATTTTCTTATAATTTCTTATATGATATAAGATTAGGTTAAAAAATAACACAACATATAACATGGCAATTATCCAGGATTTAGTAAATAATGCTGACCATAATAAGTTATGGAAAAGAAGATTATACATCCTTACCCAAAGAGGCATCGTATCTGCGGTTACTGCCCCTCCCCATTCTGTAAAATGACCTGCAACAAATCCAAAAGCAAGCTCTACAAAAGTGCTTATACTGCCTGTCGAAAGGATTAGACCAATAATCCAGATAAGTTGAAATGCTATAGCAAATAAACCTTGGCTGCAAATAAACATCAAATAGGTTGTTTTTGTTTGAAAATGCTTCCTCTGACCTCCCCAGAGAAGCACTATGCCAATACCAAATGGTAAATAAGATAACCGTACCCCCATGAGTAGACTGAACAAAATTAACGGTAGTATGATCCAATTAGACTTCGGATTTTCACTAGCTTTATATAAACTCCATACATACCACCATAGAATCGCTACAGCTGCAGCTTCACTCATTGGTTCAGTGCTCATAACCCACATATAGCTCATGGAATGAACCAATGCCACAAATAAAAGTGTCATTACAGTAGAATGCTTGCGTTTAAATAAAAAGTACATTGGAATTATAGACGTATACGTTAAAACTATATTAAATATAGAAAGGGCATAAACTGGGTTTTCTACAACATTGTGAGTAAGCATACCACCTAAAATAAAATATGGATATCCAGGAAAATGGGGTTGCATGGAGTACAAATCAAAAGCCGTGACTCCTAATGCAAAATCCACCTGATCCCAAGATCTAGCGTAAGGGCTAATATAGAATATGCGAAAAAGATATGTATAACTAATGATTGCTAAAAAAAACCCCCAAGCAAACAGCATGTGGCGTTGTTTGTTCTTATTTCGGACTAATTGCATTATGAATACCCCTTTTTTATCGTAAGAAAAGTTCAAAAGGTCGTCCCTCTTATCACCTAACCCCAAAGGCTTAAGGAAGCGTGCTCTTATCTAATTTTCCCCAAGAGAGAATTTCCTTTAAATTATGAAAGGTATACTTTAGAGCTAGATATTACATGTCGATGCCCAAGGCTTTAGCAAAGGCAATGTCACTTGTGATACTTTTTCTAAAAAAGAAATAACTCTTCTAAAAACTGCAAACAAGAACAAAAGAGCAAGCGTTCGATGTTGACTTATCGCAAGGAGAAGCAGGAAGTTTGCTAGTCGCTGGGCGCTGGTGCTGGACGTGGCCTCTAAAACTTACTTAGTTATGCACAAGCCAACATTTTTATAATTTCCTAGACAAAAATAAAGGCGTAATTAGTATTACGCCTTGTCATATAGTCATTATTTAACATTTTCTCCTGCTGTTTGGTTGTTATAAGTAGTGCTTGTTTGTGCAGTTTGTACTTTTGTTACCTTTTGATTCTCAGGTTCATCGTTCTTTGCCTGAACAAGAAGGTAGATTGCAACAAAGTAACCAATATAGGCTATAACTTCTTCAATGGATGGCATAGAAGAGTATCCAAATAATGCTTTGAAGAAGATTCCAATATCCCCCGACAAGATTGGTGCTTGACCTGTATCACGTAAGAAGTGTGCGTAATCAATTGGATGTTCTGGTAGAAGCCATGTTAAGTCATAAACATGAGGCATAACGCTTCCGATGATTTCCAAGTCTTGCATCATGGATATGCCTTGAACAAGCAAACCAGCAGCTATCATTACGATGAATGCTCCTGATACTTTAAAGAAACTCTTAAGTGGAACACGCATCGTACCTTTAAAGAAGAAATAACTTACCGTTGCAGCAATGACAACCCCGGTAATAGCTCCCCAGCCTTGAAGGCCTTGCTCTATATCTCCACCTGTGATGGCTGCAAAGAAGAAAACTGTTTCTACTCCTTCACGTAAGACAACTAAAAAGGAGTGTATGACCATTCCTACTACGTTTCCTGCCGTAACTAATTGGCCCATCTTACCTTCCATTTGCCCTTTTAAGTTTTTACTGTGTTTTGCCATCCAAAATACCATTTGCGTTAATAAGAAGGACGAAACGAGCATAATACCAATCTTTAAGTACATTTCGCTTCCCATCGCAGCAAAACTTGTAAAGACGACCTGAAATAACATGGCGACACCGATACTGGCAACTACAGCTAGACCGGCACCTAACCAAATATATTTAGTATATTGAGGGTTCTCTGTTCTTTTTAAATATGTGGTGATAATACCAATAATTAAGAGAGCTTCTAATACTTCACGAAAGGTTATTAAGAGTGCTTGAACTTCCATACCTACACACCTCTTCTACACGTAAAATTATGTTCTTCTTTTTCGAACATATAGGAACACTGCGATAATAATGACAGCTAATATCACTATAGGTAACCAATTTTTCAACTCTGAAAAATCAGTGTATTGATCTTTATCAGATTGATTTTCACTTTCTCCTGCTGTTGCACTCTCTGTGAAATGCCCAGCACTATATTCTTCAATATTTAGAGGTTCTTTTAATTTGTCTAATATAAAGGATTTGCTTTCTATAAATTGTTCTTTATCAGATTCTTTTTCTCCTACACCAAATAGCCCAGGATTTCCGAGTGCTTCTAGTGCTTTGTCGAACTCAGCTTTTAGATTCGTGTCCAGTTCTGCATTTTTGGCAGCAATTACTGGAGAAAGAGCCTCATATGTATCAAACCCTTTTGCTAAGAGCTTCTTACTTGTGTCGTACTCATCGAAATTCTTTTCAACTGCTTCTAAACGTCTAGAAATATTTAATGCTAGAAGTTTCTGCATGTTTTTAATCGTAGCCTCTTTATCCTCTTCTTCAAGCGAATTAAGAATAACTTGGGATACATCTTCCCCCATGTGCATGCTAACTTCTTCCTTTATAGTATTAAAAAGGGCCTCAGCTTCATTAAAGTTTGGAGGAGATTGATTTAACTTTGTCATCATATTTTCATGTACTTCTGCAATCTTCTCTTTACTGGGATCACCATAAGAGTACGCAGATACATTTGATGGCATAGATATTGTTAGAAATAAGATTATTACAAGTAAACCATTTAGTTTTCTCATGTATAGCAACTCCCGTCAATTAAATGATAAAGATTCTCAATATCAAAGTCAATATAAAAAAGGGCTCAATTAGCTTTTTTACCAGCAGTACTCCTATCCTTCATGGGTTTGAGATTAATTTCGACTTTTTTGTGTCGGCGTGACACTTCCTTTACAATAGCTGGTAAAACAGAGGTCAAGTAAGCGCGAAACTTTATAAACGATTGACCTTTAGAGCGTACTTGATAGGTAATTGGAATTTCCTTAACTCTGAAACCTTTCCGAACCAAGTTTAACGTTAATACTTGGGCGTAATTATAATCATGGATTATTTCAGCATGTTCTATTGCTTGGCTAGAGAATGCTCTCATACCAGACTGTCCATCAAAAATCCATTTTCTTAGAAGAATGGATTGAAGAAATGTGAAGCAATAATTACCTAGACGACGATGAATTCGCATCCCATCAATAGTTCCTAAGAATCTTGAGCCCATTACATAATCAAATGAGCCTTCTAGTATGGGCTGAATTAACTCCGGTATCTCCCATGCTGGATACTCATTATCTGCATCTATCATCACAGCGATGTCAGCTCCAAGTTTATAAGACTGATTAAGGCCCTCTCGAACAGAGGCACCTAGCCCCTTGTTCGTTGTGTGAGAATATATATAATCTGCACCAGCTCTTTTGGCTACTTCTACAGTTTTATCACTAGAACCATCATCAATAACAAGGATTTCCACCCTGATTTGAGGATGAAAAGTACGTGGAACTTTGTTTATAACTTCTTCGATTGATTCCTCTTCATTATGAGCTGGTAGGAATACGATGACTTTCTGTTTCATAATCAGGTTCCTTTCTTGCTAGTTTCAATGCGTCAGTAAGCACTTCACCCCTACTATAGTTTGGACAAGGAGCTTGTAATAAGTGAGCAATTGTGGGAGCAACGGATATAAGACTATGTTTATCTTCTATTACTTTTCCGGATTCAATGGAAGGGCCATGCATAAAGAATGGTACATATCTTTCTCCTTCATCAAGATGCCCATGTCCTCCAATACCATCTGCTTGTCCATGATCCGCACAAATAAGTAGCGTAGTATTTTTCATAAATCCTTTTGAATCCATCCATGAGACAAACTCTTCAATCAGACTGTCAGCTTCTTCAATTTTTTGAATATAATCATCATAAAGGACACCTCGACTATGTC
This sequence comes from Pontibacillus yanchengensis, assembly GCF_009856295.1. NCBI lineage: Bacteria > Bacillati > Bacillota > Bacilli > Caryophanales > Bacillaceae > Pontibacillus > Pontibacillus yanchengensis. Next base: position 577,228 of record NZ_WMEU01000001.1, read on the forward strand.
CTGTTTGGTCGGTGCTAATCAACTGAATATTGAAAAAATCTAGATCTTCCTGTTCCATCATTTGTTTCGCATTCTCTAATATATTTCGATCTACAGAATCATTGTGTGCAACAGCTGTATAAGCTTCAACATCGTCCCCCATTGCATCAATTAAGTGTGCGACACCTAAGAGACGCCCTTTTTTCCCTATTTTACGTAAAGAGTCAAAAACGGACTCTACTTTAATACCTAGGTTCCATACCATATTGGATTTTATACCATGTTCCTTTGGATATGTGCCTGTCATCATAGATGAGAAGCAAACAACCGTTCTAGCAGGGTATACAGTTTCCATCTGAGCATACTCTGTACCCTCTTGTTTTAGTTTGTCTAGAAATGGCGTATTCGCTTCCTGAAATCGTTCCTTTCTCATGCCATCAATCACAATCATGACAACTTTATCACTAGGCTGATCGATTTCATCTACTGGTTCTGTAAAGGTCGCCTTCTCCGCTGGCTTCCAGTCAAATAGATATCGGTGAAGAATCCAACTTAAAGCCCATACCCCTAGTAAAAACCAGATATAAGCCATGTAATCAACCTCGAGGTCGCTATACATCCTCTTGTGGAATAACTCCCATAACGATAGAAGCAATAAAAATTTAGGTAACTGTTCCTGTGCATTACCACTAGTAGAGTCACTATTTTTTAATACTAACTTCCAAAAACGAGTAAAGTTAAACCATGAAGTTCCAATCCGTAAATGATAATAAAAAGTCCCCCAGAAGAAGACTGTAAAAAAGAAATATAGTCCGGTTGCAAACATTAATAAAGGAAGATTTACATCACTCCATACTATTAAGTAAGCCACAAACGGTAACCACAAATAATTACGTAACATTAACGGAAAGTCATAGTAATAAAAGAGCGCTAACAACGGGAGAACTAAAAATAGACTGAGTCCTATCGTTTGCCAAAACATAGGATCCCCCCAAAGGCTTACATAAAAAAGGAGCATCGTGCCCACAACAAAGATTGGTGTGAACGGCTTACCTTCATTTAATAAATTCCATCCTCGAGCAGCAATCACCTCGAACGTTGATGCTTGTTTCATATTAATCTTCCTTTCTTCTCAACCAATCCTTCATTGTATTCCAAGAGATAGGTACATTTACTATGAGATAAATACCAACTATGAATGAAAAAATAAATTTATATCCATGTGTAATAATGGCGATTGTATATGCATCTTTCACAGGGACTTGAAAAGCTCTAAGAGCAAAGCTCATAAAGCTCTCATAAGTTCCTATACCTCCAGGTGAAAAATGAAAGACTTGCCCTGCAATCGTAAAACTATTTACCCAAAGAGCATTCAAGTAGGTTATGGATAATTCGAACTGAGTAGAGACAGCTAACACGACTACTGCTTCTAAGCACCAGCTTAAAAAAACAATGATGAAAAGAATCAATCCATTTGTTGAGGATATAACAGAAAAAACATTTCTTATGTAGTAAAACAAGATTTGTCTCCATGTATCTTTAAGCAACAAGACCCCTATAATGGATGCTGTGCCCAATAGTAGTGCAATTAGAAATACAAATGATAAAGACACCCCTATATAAACCACACCTATAACAGCAATAGAACCTAGAATAATTAAATCCAGTAAGCGCATAACTACAACTGATTCTACTGCTTTCTTCCAATTTACTAGCTTAGACTGAGCAAGATAACTGGTTCGAATAATATCCCCTGCTTTGAAGGGAAGTAGATGATTAAAAAATAGACTATATAACATACCATCTACAAACCGCTTGTATCCAACCTGTTTCCCTATATATAATTGCCATGCTTTTGCTCGAAGTAAGAAAGCAACAAAGTAAGAACACGTCATCATCATAACGAGGCCTATATCATCAAAAAGATGCTCGACTTCTTCTAAAATATAGGAAAGATCGAAGGCTACATAGGTTAACCAAATAAATAGCAAACCAGTAAAAATTCTGCCACTCCATTCTACATAGCGCTTTAGCCTTTCCATGATTCTATCCATTGAACCATTCTTTTAATTCCTTCATCAATGGAAGTAGTAGGATTAAAACCAAGTTCCGATTTTGCTTTTGTGATATCAGACCAAGTAGTTACTACGTCACCAGTACGCCAAGGTTTTTGTATAATCTCCATTGAAGGGTAGTGCTGTCGAAAAATTTCCAACAACCTTTCCATGGATATAGGTTCTCCATACCCTAGATTAAAGGTTTCGTTTTGGTGTTTATGGTAGAGGACAGCATTCACTCCCTCCACGATATCATCAATGTATGTATAATCACGCGCAGTTTCATTTCCATATATTTCTATTGGATATCCTTCTGATAATTGATGTGTAAATTTTGGAATCGCCATATCAGGTCTTGCCCATGGTCCATATACGGTAAAGAAACGTAAAATGGACAATTGAAAACCATATATATGTTGATAAGAATGACAAAATGATTCTGCACCAAATTTAGATGCAGCATATGGAGAGACAACTTTCCCATCTGCCATCTCCTCTGATAACGGAAGACTTGCTTTATCTCCATAAACAGATGATGAGGATGAAAAAATTATATGTGGAACAGCTGTCTCACCTGCACTTTTTAAAACATTAATGGTCATCTCAATATCATATTGAACATACGCCAATGGTTCTTTAATAGAATATGCTACGCCAGGTAATGCAGCCAAGTGTATTACCGCATCAAAATGATTTGCTTTGAACACAGACAAACATTTATCTTCATTTCTTAAATCAACATTATAAAATTGAAAATCACCAGTCCTCTTGACCTGTTCCAGTTGTTTTTTCTTTCTGTCAGGATCGTAATAAGGATCTAAGTTATCTACAATTGTGAGTTGGTGATTGTCCCTTAGAAGGTATGAGCATACGTGCATTCCGATGAAGCCTGCTCCCCCCGTTACTAAAATATGCAAATGTTACACCTCGTTATCCACGGTATTCATAGTAAAAAACCTTGTTTTAAATAAAACAAGGTTTCTTACACTATCTTAACCTATTTAAGGCTGTTTTACTTCGTTTTTTCGTTGATGGAATTTAAAGTGCCTTCTATTTTTTCAAGGACGTCCATCGCTTTTTCTTTTTCATCTGCTTTAACAGCATCAAGGTAAGTTTGTGCTTGCTCGTTTAGTGTGTTTGCCATATCTTCACCTTGCATCCGTTTGATATCACGTGAAATCATATCAATGAATAGTGCGCCTTCTAAAGCTGTGATAACAGATTTATCTTTACCCCAGTTCTCTTCGCTCTCTTCATATTCATGTAAAGCTACTTTAGAAAACCCGCGTACAAATGCTTTATTAACCGCTTCTGGATCAAGTTTTTTGACATCTGTCTCTAGATTGAAATTCTCTTCTATAATGGCTGCATCTTCTTTCGCATATTCAGTAAGATAACTAGAGATAGACTGATAGAATGCCCACCCCTCTGCTTGTTCAACCTTTGCGTGTGCTGGGTCTTCCTCTGCTTCTTTAGCAGCTTTCGTTGCGTAACCATGAGGCATTGCACCAGCAGCAAGATAGAATGTCTTCATCAACGTCTTATCTACTACTTGCTTACCTAATTGAAAGGCAAGTTGATCGTCATTTTCCACCGCTTTTTCTATTTCAGTGAAGCCTGCTTGAATTTGGTCAACCATGCTTGTTTCATATGCAGCATCACGCTTTTCTACAGTACCCTCTAATACTTGGTAGAATTCTTTTGCTTCAGCAATCTCAGCGTTAACTTCTTCTGTGTTACCCCAGTTTTCGTTGATTTCTTGGAATTCATGCTTAATAGTTAAATAAAAAACTTTTTGAGATAGCTTATCGAAAATTTGCTTAACTATGGCACCATCCAATTCTCCATTTTTTCCAGCCTCTAACGCTGTAGTAATTTGTTGGTCAATGCTACTATCTCTTTTCTCAACTAATGATTTTAAATTATTATTATAAACTTTTATCACTTTCTGATAATCAACTTCTTTATCTTCTTCAGCTTTGGCAAGCTCTTCTTTTCCCTGTTTATAAGCTTCTACAAAACCAGCATCCTCTTCTTCAGAATTTGCACCTTCTTCTGTTTCACTTGATGCTTTATCTGATGCCTCTTTATTCTCATTACTATTTGTTGTTTCTTTTTCTGATTCTTCACCCTCTGATGACCCTTGTTCATTTTGACCACAGGCTGATAGAACAAGTCCAATGGCTAATAGTAAGTATATTAATTTACTTTTATAAATCATATAGCTCCTCCTGAATGTATGTATTTTAATTGACAATGAGTTTCAATTGCAAAACTAATTATATAGAGAATGATTCTCATAGTCAATATCATAAATGAGATTTATTCTCAAAACCTTTTCTTGTTAGGAACAATATTAGAAAATGAAAGTCGTCTAAGGAGCTTAACAAAATTGTACTGTCAAACTCATTATAGTAATTACACACTTTTTACATATGAGTGCCATAATTCTGCTTTTTCACTTTTGTACTATATTCGTGTAGATGCGTCTACACGAATCAAAAAACGAATGGAGGAGGTTCATAGCCTATGAAGAAAGTATCCATACCAATGCTCGCTATTCTTTTGATTTTAGGAGCATGTCAAAATTCCGACAATGAAGATGGAAATGCAGCAGAAAAAAAGAATGAAACAACAAAAGAAACCAGTAATAATGAAGAATTAAATAATACAACATCCGACTCTACCTCTTCTGATAGTCTAACACTTGAAAAAATGAGTGATTTTTATATCGGAGATTCCCAAAACTCACAAACTCTCATTCATTCTTTTATTCCAAAAAACGCAAGTAAAGAATCTGTGGTCATGATACCTGGACTAGGACTTAGTGCTAACATCTACGAAAGCACACCAGATAATCGTAACGGATGGGCATATGACTTTGCCAAAGCGGGACATCCTGTTTATACGGTTGATACTTCTGACCTTTCCAGTGCAGGACTATCAGAAGAAGAAGCAAATAACTCCTTATCTAAATGGGACTCTCAATCGATTTGGAAACGTTGGGGGCTAGGTTCAGCTACTAATGAACCTTACCCTGAAGGTCAATTTCCAGCTGAAGCATTCGATCAATTTTATGCTGGTATTCCAATGCAAGTAGGCAGTGAGATGTCAAAAAGTAGCACGTCTAATAGTGGAGGGAATGCAAAGATCAAAGGTGGTCAACAGGGTCAATCTTCAAGCGGTAATGCTATTGATCAAGGTGGTAATGCACAAGGACAAGCTGGTTCAGAGAGTGGAAATAATACTGGAAGTGGTAAAGGTGGCAATGGTCAATCCCGAGTTAACCAAACAGAGGTTGATAACATTATAGCCTTATTAGAGAAAAAAGGGCCATCCATATTAATGGTTCACTCTATGGGTGGAGAAATTGGATATGAAGTAGCTCGCCAACGTCCTGATTTAGTAAAAGGAATTATCGCAATAGAACCCGTAGGCTCTCCTACCAATGAGGAAGAAATAAAGCAAACATTCGCTGATATACCTTATTTAGGTATTTATGGAGATTATTTAGAGTCACGTAATCAAACAGGTCGCTTACAAGCTGTTCAAACAACTATAGACCTTATTAATGAAAATGGTGGTACTGGAAAGGTCATTCAACTTACAGAACAAGGTATTAATGGAAATTCACATCTTATGATGATAGATAAAAATAATCATGAAATTTCTTCTAAAATTATTGAATGGTTAGATGAAAGCGTAGGTGGTGCCAAATAATAAAACAATCACTATAGCTTAAACAAGAAGAACCCCTTTATGTGCGAAACTACCATAAAGGGGTTCTTACTATTATGCAGCTTGATCATATCCATCGTCCAAGGAAACTGGCTGTTGTAATCGTTTGTGAGCTGTTCTATAAAACAATGCAATAACACTTACAGTAATAATACCTGCAATGATATATGCTATTTCGATAGAGAGACCGACACCAATATCTGCATAGAATATATACGTCGTTGTCGCAAATGTCATAAATGTTGCTGGTATCATAGCAATAAAGTAATTCTTCTTAGATAAAATCAAGTACATTGCCCCAATCCATAACGCGATCATAGCTGTAGATTGGTTTGCCCAAGAGAAATATCTCCAAAGTAGGGAAAAGTCTATTTTAGTAAGGATAAAAGATAGAGCAAATACAGGAAACGCAATCCATAGGCGATTTGCTGCTTTCTTTTGACCAATTTTAAAGTAATCCGCGATAATCATTCGTAGACCACGAAACGATGTGTCCCCTGATGTGATTGGCAGAATAATAACACCTATAATGGCTATAGTTCCACCAATTGCACCTAGCATAGACTTAGAAACTTCACTTACAACTGCAGCAGGACCACCTTCAGCAATAATTTGGTTTAATTCGTTACCCGAAAAGATGCTCATCGCAGCTGCTGCCCAAATCATTGCGATGACACCTTCAGCAATCATCATGCCATAAAAAATTTTCCTACCTTGTCCTTCACGTTGTGTTGTTCTAGAGATGATTGGAGACTGTGTAGCATGGAAACCTGACAGCGCCCCACATGAAATCGTTAAAAATAATAGTGGAAATATTGGTAGATTATCAGGGTGCATATTGGTTAATGACATCTCTGGAATTGGTGCGCCGGTTACTACTAAACCGAATCCAATGCCAATAGCACTCAACAGTAATAGTGCACCAAAGATCGGATACACTCTACCGATGATTTTATCAATAGGCAATACCGTTGCAATGATGTAATAAATGAAAATAATTCCAACAATTGCACTTAATCCGATCCAATTTGAAGTTAAGTTATTAATTAAAGATGCAGGTGCTGAAACAAAAACCGTACCAGTTAATAGTAATAGTAAAACCGAGAATGCGTTTACAATATGTCGCATTGGCTTTCCTAAGAACTTACCAGCTAATTCGGGTATGTGTGCGCCTTTATTTCGAAGTGAAATCATTCCAGTCAGATAATCATGAACCGCTCCTGCAAATATAGATCCTAATACAATCCATAAAAAGGCAACCGGCCCATAAAGTGCTCCTAGAATTGGACCAAATATAGGTCCCACACCTGCAATATTCAACAATTGAATCATAGAGTTCCGCTTTGTCCCCATTGGAAGATAATCTACATCATCGCCCATTGTATAAGCTGGAGTCTTTCGTTCTTCTTTAACTTCAAAAGTCTTTTCAACAAATTTGCCATACGTGAAATAACCTATAATTAATAATGAAATGGAAATAATAAAAGTAATCATATGTTCTCCCCCTCCCAGCTTGTATGCGTTTTCAATAAGTTTACACACTCATTATATAAAATGAAACGCTTTCATTGGGGAGTTTGAAGATAACATGTAGAGAATCCACTTTAAGATGTCGTCAACACAAGATTACTTGCATCTTTACAAACTTAACCTACTCTTTAATTCCTTTGCATATGTTCTGCTTACTGGAATCTCTTCATCTATATGTTTTAATTTTAATTGATAAGCACCATTAAACCATGGGATTAGTTCTTCTACTTCTTTTAAATTCACAAGATAACTTTTATGCGTTCGAAAGAAGGAAAAGTCACTTAATTTTTCTTGAAGGTCTTTCAATGAAAGCTTAGTGGTAAAGAATTTTTCACGGGCATGTACCCTTGTTTCCCCATTATCAACCTCTACATAGAAAAGATCTTCAGGTAGTACATAATAGATACGGTCTTCTGTTTCTATCGCTAACTTACCTTTCACTTGATTCGGGACTTCATTAGTAGAAGATTGTTTAGTATGAATAACATTTCGGATACGTTTCACAGTTTCCTCTACTTCATCTTCTGAGAAGGGTTTTAGTAAATAATCAATTGCTTCAAATCGAAAGGCTTTAGCTGCATAGTCTGGATGTGCAGTAGCAAAAACAACATGGGGTGGATGTTTTAGGTTTTGTATCGAATCAACAAGATCCATACCAGATACTTTCCCCATTTCTATATCAACAAACAGGACGTGGATATTCGTAAGACGAATTGTTTTCTCTAAACCCTGCTCCCCGGAAGTTGCTTCATCTAACACACTGATATCTTCATAAGAGGTTAACAAGTGCTTTAATTCAACACGGCTATAAGGTTCATCATCTATAATCATAACGTTAATCTGATTACTCATTAAGAAAATCTCCTTCATCATCATATAATGGGAGTTGAAAAGATACCTTGGTACCTTCTCCAATTCTTGAATCAATCTTTAGTGATGCTTCTTGTCCATAAATCAATGTAAGACGTTGATTGACATTTACCAAACCAATACCAGTACCTTCCTGTGACTCAACAGATTCTGTGAGCAACTCTTCCAACCTGTTTTCTTCCATTCCCCATCCGTTATCTTCGATGGAAACAAAAACCTTTTCCATTTCCGTATGTATCCTGATTGTTACTTCACTCTCTTCTTTCATTCCTTTTAATCCATGCTTAATCGCATTCTCCATAATAGGTTGCAAGGTCATGGGCGGGACTTGTTTAAATAGAACTGTTTCATCTATATTCATCTCAACATGGAGTTTATCGTTAAATCTAGCTTCTTCAATAGATAAATAAGCTTTTACATGTTGAAGTTCTTGCTGAAGTGAAATTAACCTCTCTTTCGTTCCATTGATGTTCTGACGTAAATACCTTGATAATGTTACGAGTAGCTTTCGTGCTTCATCGGGTTTTAAACGGATCATAGAGACAATCGTATTTAATGCATTAAATAAGAAGTGTGGACTAATTTGTGCTTGTAGAGCTCTAATTTCTGCATCTTTCGCAAGTTGATTGACTCGTTCGTTATCACTAATATCTAACTGCTGGCTTAAAAGAGCAGCAAGACCTGTGATATACTCAATTGTTACTTTTGATAACGCCTCTTCAGATTCAAAATAACATTTGAGGGTTCCTATCGTTTCACCTTTTAAATTGAGGGGAGCAATCACAGCTGACTGAAGAGGACAATCCTCGTTCTGACAATGAATTGCTTCTCTTCTTGATATGTATACTTGACCTGTTTCAATCACGGCTTTGGTTTCATCTGTTTGGATATGCTTACCTTGTTGATGATGGTCATGTCCCATACCAACATAGCCTAATATGTCTTCTTGATCTGTTATGGCAACCGCTGACGCACCAACTTCTTGGCGAATCACCTCGCACGTTTCTTGAGCGGTTTTTCGATTTAATCCAAAACGCAAATGAGATGTTGTAAGCTTAGCAAGTAATAAAGCTTTCTGTGTCTTCTCTGCCCCCACCTGCTCTCTTTCTTGTAATACGTTCCGAATAATGAGAATAAATAATGCAGATCCAACTCCATTAGACACAATCATAGGCAATCCAATCTTTTCCACCAAATTCCACGAAGCTTCAAAAGGTTGAGCAACCAAGAGAATAATCCCCATTTGTATTGTTTCTGCTACCATGCCTACAATTAAAGGAACAGATAAAGATTGAAAGGCATTCGATTTTAATTTCTTCCGTGCAAAACCTGCTAGTAACCCTGCTACAATAGAAGCTACTCCACATGCGATGGCTGTAAATCCTCCTAATGTAAATCGATGAAAACCCGCTAGTAGACCAGCGCCGAGACCTACCTTCCATCCCCCAAGAAGACCGCCTATAACAACTCCAATTACACGAGAATTAGCTAACGCTTCATCTTGAGCCAATGAAAATGTCCACTTTGAAATATCATACGAATATGCATCAACAGATAAACCAGTATAGGTACCAATTATGCCAAATAAACCAAAAAACACCATCATTTTCACCATTGTACTTCTTTGCAATTCTTGTTCATCCATCATATTTTTAAAAAAGGTAAGCCTTGTCGTCAAAAAAGCAACCGTAACGATAATACCTACTCTTTCAAGCATAGTTAACAATAAATAAATCATGATGATCTCCTTTTTGTTACCGATTCCAATTATTTTAGTATACAACACATATAGAATTCTATGGGTATAAAAATAGTAAAGTAATATTTTGTTCAATATAACAAAATAAATACACCCCAATATTCATTGAGGTGCTAACTTGGTTTTTATTTTTTTAAACAACTCGATTTCGTTATCTTCTTTAAAATACTACTCTATTAGTCGTATTGTTGTACTTCCTGATATCGTCTTTTTTGACGGTATCCATACGTGATATTGCGGACTAATTCTTCGTTTTCTAACCCCGCTCCTATTGCACCTGCAATAGTGGAAATCGAGGTTGAAAGCCATGATAACCTTAAATAATCCAAAACACCTGCAGGTTCATTAAGAAATGCCATTTCTTTAAAGAACCCTGGTGGTATGAAAATTACAACGGCTACAAAGAACAAGGTAAACAACATTACATAATACATCATAACTGCAGCTACCAACGTTATTAACGTAGCGTTATTATATAGTTTACGTATTTTTGGTTTGTTACGATAAGCTGGTTTTTCCCATAGGTTATGAGCTAACACAATCCAAACTACCATTCCAGTAATTGCGATGACTGTTAAGGTAATCAATCTAAAGTTAGTAAATAAATTACTTAACTGCCATAATGTTGGGAAAATGAGTCCAAAAGCTCCAGTAGCAAATGCTAGTGCTATTACTTTTTTAAAGGATGGCATAATCCCCCATGGCCTATTGGCATGAGCCATTCCTATCAATATTCTAGATCTTCCATTGATACGAGGTACAACAATGAATCGAATGTCAATCTCACTATCTCCCTTATGTTCTATTCTACGAACTGGAGAAATAGGAAATTGCTTTTTTAGTAACCGGAAGGCTGTTTGATTACGGTTTGGACGAATTGCTCCTTGAGCCATACCAGAGGTTGATTCCCCTGATGTAGAGGACTGAAAGTACAATTCTCCAAATAATTGTACAATTGCCTTTTTTAGCCTACGCTTTATGGGCATCGACCCAAAAGCAGGAATCGATATTTGACCAACTCCATGTTTAACACTGACATCCGCAGCAACTACGTACCCTTCTGTAAAGATAGGAAGATCTGTTAAACAAATAGCATAATCCCAACCCTTTTTCTCCTTCAAGTCCGATGCCTTATATAATATTTCTTCTACATTCTCTGCTGCACCAGTCATCGGATCTATGTTTAGTGCGATCTCAAACGAAACACTTGAATCTATAAAATGATTGAATTGATCAGGAAGTGTATTCAATAATTTTTCAGCTATTTCTGTTGGTAGTTCTGGTGCTGGAATAAGACCTATCTTAACATTTTGCAAGGTGTTCACCTCCTAATCACTCTTATTCATCTTTAATTGGGGAAGCATATTGTGAGGTATTTGTTTTTCCCCCATATTGGATTTCGCTGTTCCGTCTTTTTTGCCTATATCCATACGTAATATCTCGAATTACCAATTCATCCTCAAGACCTGCGCCTATTGCTCCAGTCAATGTACCGAGTGATGTAACTAACCATGCAAGTTGAAAGTAATACAAAATACTTGGTTCTTCTTTTAGACCAGTAAATGCTTTAAATAACTCAGGTGAAACAAAGATAGCAATCGCACCAAGAAACATAATAGATAGAACAACATAGTTTATAATAACCGCGACACATAATGTGAGGAAAGTAGTACGATTGTATAACCTGCGTAAACGCTTATCCCCTTTAGTTGTTGGTTTCTCCCAAAGATTGTGAGCAAATATAACCCATGCCACCATACTTAATATCGCAATAATCATCAAGATTATAAAACGTTCTTCTGAATAAGTGACACTTAGTTTCCAAGGTGTTTTAAAAATAGATATATAAGAACCTGTTGCAAATGCTAAGGCTAATACCCTCCTAAAAGATCCAAGTGCTGTCCAAGGTCTATTAGCAAATGTCATCCCTGATACTAATCGCATTTTCCCAGTCATTCTAGGACTTATGACGAAACGAACATCCACGTTTTCTTCATTATTCGGTGTTTTACGTCTTAATCTAGAGAATGGGAACTGTTGTTGAAATAGGTTTTTGCTTTTTTTCGATTCTTGTGCAAGGGTTCTGGGGATATACAATTCTTTTATCATTTGCACCACTGCATTCTGTATCCTTTTCCTCATTGGCATTGAACCAAATGCTGGGACTGATATTTGGGCAAATCCATGACGAACACTTGCGTCAGCAGCTACAACATCTTTTCCTGAAAAAATAGGGAGATCAGTTATACATATTACGAAATCCCACTGTTGATCTTTTTTGCGTTGAACAGCTTCATCTAATGTATCGTCTATGTTTTCTGCAGCCCCTACTAAAGGATCGGCTTCTAAATCAACAGAATAAGTAATGTCACCTACTATATGTTTATTTAATAAAGACGGTAATTTATCTATTATCTTACGAGCAATATCTGTTGGTAATTCTGGAGCTGAAACGATACCTATTCTTACTTTTTCCATAAAACTCCCCTCCCTTCTTCTTTGAGATTCAGCAAGTATAAGTGTATTTTTGATTCCCTGTATCTTGCAACAATAAACTGTTTGTAGCCATCGTTGTATCTATAATAAATCACATAAACAGAAAACGTTAAATAAGTAATGCAATTAAGAAGATACCACCTCTAATAAGAATAAAACATTATTTTAATATAAATTTCATAGATGAACTAAAAAAACCGACTATTTTTGTTATAGTCGGTTTCTTTTACTTCATTTAATATTCTTTTATTCACTTACTGCACAACGGTTTGGTCCAATTTCCATTTCACGTTGTCTTTCCTCATCAGGATTCAATTTCCCCATGTTTACTTGACGAATTTCTTCATGACTATTTGGTTGTGGTGGTAAGTTCTCTGTTACCATACGACGAAAGTCTTGTTCATTATCAACCTGCAATCCTTTATTATCCTTATATAGTTCACCTAGCTTTTTACCAACAATTCCTGACTCTTGCATCTCGTCCATTGAACCAAAGTGAGCCGGAAGTACTAGTAATTCCTCAGATAACTCCTTGTAACGATTATAAAGTGAGTTGCGAAGATCCCCAACCCAGTCTTCAGCCTTACCAGCTAAATCAGGTCGACCAATTGATTTAACAAATAGAATGTCTCCAGAAAGAAGGTATTGATTATCTATCACAAAAGAAGTGGACCCTATCGTATGGCCTGGAGTATATAAAGCTTCTACTTGGATATTTGTGTTACCAACTTGAATCTCTTTTTGATCTTCTAGTGATTCAAAATGGAATGTAGCCTCTGGTGCATCTTTAGGTGGTAACCAATACGCAGCATCTACTTCCTCTGCAATTTTTCGGCCCCCTGAAATATGGTCTGCATGTAAGTGTGTATCAGCCACATGTTTAATAGTAAGTCCATGGTCTTCTGCAAAATCTAAATAAGGTTGAATCATTCGATTCGCGTCTATAATCATAGCTTCTGCTTGGCTAATTACCATATAAGAGAGGCAACCTTTACCAAGGCGTACAAATTGGTATAACTCCCCTCCGTCAGAAAGATCACCTACTTTGATTGGCTCTAGATATTCACTCCACGCTTTCATACCACCTTCAAGGTAATACACTTCCTTAAGACCTGCTTCATCTAGCATATCTGCTACCATGATAGAAGATCCCTCTTTTGCACAAACAACTAGAACGTTTTCTTTTGGTAGTTCATCAAGAATGTGATCTACACCTTCCAACAAATCAAAGTACGGTTTATTTATAATTTCCACTGAATTTCCTTCTATTTTCCAATCTTGAAACTCACTTTCATTACGCACATCCAAAATGAAAAGAGGTTTTTGGTTCAATACTTTATTAGCAACTTGCTGTGCCTTTAACGGTTCACTCATCTTTTTTACCCCCTGCCGTATTTTAGTGATGAAAAAAATTGGATACGGTAAAAAGTATTTACCTATCCATTGTTCACCATACTTCTATATTAAAATAGATTGACCACCACAGGTTCGTTTTGTATAAAACCTGTGATGGCAAGTCATTTTATCTTAGGAACTTACTCTGTCTTACCTTCCCAGGCTAACATGCCGCCTTCCATATTAATGACTTCATAGCCATTAGCTTCTAGGAATTCAGTAGCTCGACCACTACGACCACCAGAACGACATACCATTACATACTCATTGTTATGGTCTAGTTCATTTTGTCTATCTTCAATTGAACCTAGAGGGATATGTTTTGCACCAGGAATTTTACCCTCTTCTACTTCCTCGTCCTCACGAACATCAACAATATTAAGTGTTTTACCTTCTTCTAACTGTTTACGAACTTCTTCAGCAGTCATTGTACGCATAAATATTACCTCCTATTTTTTCCATACCCTCATCTAAGAGTATATCTTTATAAGTTTTATAATCCATATTGCATCAATCAATTTCTGATGCCTATTGTTAGGATAACAATGGTTGTTGCTCTTTGCATTTCCAATGCTTTGTTTCCCACCATCAATTAACCCCTAGGGGTATAATAAAACAAATTGGTACATTCGTCAACACGTGTGTTAGATACCTAAGTTATTTGGTAGCCACAATATAATAAACATCCTTATTAAAATGACCTACTTCAACTTCAAAATCTGCTTTAGCTAACTGTTCAGCCATTTCCGTAGAAGAAATTCTATGATTTAATGGAGGACCTTGTTCTGATTCCACAGCTTCCCAATCCAATACAAGAAAACGACTATGTTCCGTTAAAACACGCCCAATTTCCTCCAAGGTCTGTGAAAGGCTTGGTACCTCGTGGAGCACAAATGCCGCCACAGCTCTTTGAAAAGAACTATCTGGTAAATTTAATGAAGACAAATCTGTGTTTAATCGATCAATATTTGTGAGCTCTTCGTCGTTTGCTCGTTGATCAAGCATATCTAACATTTCAAACTGCAAATCTACAGCTGTTACACGATCCTTCGTTTCCCTAGCGATTGGCAATGTTAAATATCCGTTTCCAGCTCCTAAATCAACTACTTTTTCGTCACCATTTAGTTGCAATAATTCTAACACCTTATTAATTGGTACGATTTTCTCGCGCTCAGGATCAATTAATTTCTGTGCCTTATCCTTGTTAAAAACCTTATCTTCACTCATAATAATCTCCTTCCATAAAGTAGGGATACCCTAGAGGGAATATTTTATAATCTCTATGTACATAAATATACCAAATTCTTTCGTATTTTAAACGTTTCAAAACCTTTATGGTACGCTAAGCAAATATTAGTTACATATTTCTTACCGTAAAGAATAAAAATCAGTTATATAAAAAGAGTCTCATTACTATTATGAATTTGTTATTTGAGAACAACATTCAAGCTTCTTCCTTGAACAAACTTCTACATCAAGTTGATCAATCAGGTAATATGCTCTTTGACCCTTTTAAGCGTAAAGAATCTATTGATGAACCAAAATCCATGATCAATCTATTCACAAACCAATTTTACAATTATCGCTGTATACGTAGACCAAATTTTTGTAGGGTATGTGATGGCAAAAAGGGGTACCACTACTAGAACAAAACACAGTGCTAAACTTGTCATCGGTATTCACGAAGACTATAGAGTTCAAGGCATAGTTTCTCTTCTTCTAAAGGAAATCATTCATTAGGCAAAAACAATCATTTACTTAGACTAGATTTTACGGCATTACTACTAACAAAGAAGCTATACATTTATATCAAAAAACTGGCTTCTCGATTGAAGGTACAAGATATAAGTCCCTTATGGTTAATGGTACTTATAAGGATAAATTTTATATTCCCTACTTGTTATAAATCTTATGAAAGGCAAAGAAAATTGCAGAAAATGTGACTTATGCCCTAAATTATGGTATGATTATTGTAAGGAAAGGCTGTAGCTTATGCCACAGCCTGATAGCTTTCTCAGTTAGGAACAAAATTGACTAACCTCCTACCACCATAGGGGGTTATTTTTTATGGTTTGATGTGACAATCAACACCATAAGACTTCCAAATGCAATCATTAATGTTAATACTTCATAGATACCTATACTACACACCCCCTTTCCATTGAGGGTAAATAGGTTTTATTAGATACCGCTTGTCTACTTAGATAGCCATATAGATTATTATCTAAAAACGAGCATCCAAAATTTACTACCTTAGGAAAGCTATCACATATGATTGTACCATAATTTTCCCAAAATTACGAATGTATGTTCGTGTTTTGTTTCTATATCCTACTATTAACTCACGAAACAATCAATTATAAAAGCTCATAAAATGGAAACAAACCTTGTCATTATTGCTTAAAACACTCAGTACATTTTTATCAATTTCTATTATCCTATTCACAACCTGTATTATTTTGGAGGTATAACCATGACGTATAATGTGTTTATTTACGGAACTCTGTTACCAGGTGAGAACAATCACCATATCGCTTCTCCCTACCTTATTGATCGAAAAAATGGGAACGTAACAGGGCGTTTATTTCATGTGGGATCATTTCCTGCTCTTGTGTTAGACCATGCTAACACCGTTACTGGAGAATGGTTTACGGTTTCTGAACAAGGATTAGCTGAAATGGATAATCTTGAAGGATACGAGCCAAACCATTCAAACAACCATTATGAACGAGTTTGGATTAAAGACAAGAATAACGATATAGAAGGTTATGTATATATCTATTCTTACGCAAAGGCTATTGACCTAAAAGAGATTACTTCTGGCTGTTGGAGAACATTCCAACGGACCAAATAGAGCTATTTATAAACAGCTCAGTAAGCCCTTTTCGCCAAAAATAAGTTCCGTTCTAAATGACATAGGTTGGTTCGATGTTGATGTGTGAAGTAGCGGTCTTAATCGAATCTCCATTATTCCATAACGTCCACAATTCCAAAACCACCCTCCCACAGAACTTCACCAGAAATTTTCAATAAGAGCATTTAGGTTTTTGTGGTAACATAATCACAGAATTGTTGTGGGGGATGTTTATGAAAAGAAGGTTATTGTTATTTAACGTCTTATTTGTTATGTTGCTTTTAGCAGTTGCTTGTAATCAACAGCAAGAAATAGATATTTCTAAATCAGTACGCAAGACAGAAGATTATTTAAGACAATTAGATGAAATATCAACAACAGCGGGTTCATATACCGAGGACGAGGAGCAAGTAAAATTTAGACTTTTGGTTGAAAAGCATCCTTCGCAAGAAGAAGCAACTGCAATGTTTAACAACATATTAAATATTCTTGAAAAAAACTCTCACAATCGTGAATTTTGGGATAACTATAATGGCTATTTTGATATTAAATCCCATAAAACAGGGGTGATTTACAAAGCTACTAAAATTATAGGAAAAGACTTGAAAGTTACTCCTAAATAACAAAGCTTTTTGAATAACGGCGCATTAGTTAAAGAAAAGTGAGCATTTTCCGATAAGGGATTTGCTCTTTTTGGTACCTAAAATTACATTGGTTATTTGCTTGTGATTTAATAGCTCTTCAATAATTATTGTATCAATGTAAACTGGACAACAATTTTATGTGCAAAACACTATCCCAAATACACGTTAGTATTGATTTAACAATGAAAAAAGAGCATCAATTTGCGTTGCAATTCAATGCTCAATTTAATATTGCATTTTTAATGTTTGTGCTCCAAAACCGAACTACTTATCATTATCGATGCCGGTTTTTGTTTATAGGGCTTTGCTTCTCTAACTAAGCAGTCACCTTGTCTTCCTTCTAATGATATCACTGAGTACCATAATATAGAACATACTGGGCGCTGCAATAATTGAAATCATAAAATCTGTTATAAGTTCCTGAGCATGAAGGATAACGCCACCACATAATAAGAGTAGAACTAATAAATCCAAGAAATCGTTCCATCTCATGCGATCGCCTCACTTCGTTCTTTTTCTTATTCTATGATGTTATGGGATTGATGTGTACAAAAATTAAGGAAAGAAAGCTCAAGGTACAGAAGCTAGAGATTAGTTTAACCGATCTTATGTTTTCGTTACTAACAAAAAACTCCCAACCTATTGGCTAGGGGTATACCATGTCATGAAACTAATGGACTCACCAATCAAATTAATATTCACGAAGATTTTAACCTCTACTGACAGCTTTCTTAGCTGAAACAGCTGCGAACGTTATAGTAATTGCACATGCAATGATGATGGCGATGAAACCTTGAGCAATTTCCCACCATTGCCAGCCATCAATGAGGACGGTTCTCATGCTTTGAAAGATGTAAGTGGTTGGATTAATCGTAGCAGCTACTTTCAACCACGTCGCTTCTATTAATTCATAAGGTACAAATGTCGTACTTAAGAAAATTAGCGGAAAAAAGATTAATGTACCTGCTTGTGCTGCTTGAGCGTTCTTAGTTTTTAATGCTACACCTGCTGAATACCCTGCAAATGCTAGCCCCCACCCAATCGCAATTAGTAGAACAATAACAATACCAAAAAAACCAGTCTCTACGTTCAGTCCCATGAAAAATGCGACCATAATAATCAGCAGTGTTTGCACAAACAACTGAAGCATCCCTGCTATAATTGGTCCCAGAACAATGGAAAGCCTCGAAGCAGGGGTTAACAGTAATCGTGAGAAAAAGCCATTTTCAATATCTTTCACAATCCCTTGACCTGCTCCCCCAGCACCGCCTATTGCAGCGGAAACAACTGAAACAGGAAGAATAAAGGCGAGATAATCCGCCCCATCAAAGGCTGGTAATTGTGAAATGCCACTTAAACCACTTTCATACACCACTAAAAAGAACATAGAGATAAGCAAATTAGGAATAAAGGAGAAAGGACTTCTTAATGTCGTTTGTACACTACGTTTTGATAGTAACCAAATGTCTTTTACCAATCCATTACCCATGCTGAACTTCCCCTTTCTTGTCACGAATACCTTCTCCAGTGATTTTGAGGAAGATATCATCTAGAGTTGGAGAATCAACATTAATGCTCTGAATCGGAATACTATGATGATCAAGTACACGTACCACTTCCATTAAACGTTTTGTTCCGTCCTGAACATACATAACGAGTTGTTGTCCTTTATTGACAAGGTCTGTAGCCATAAGTTCTTCATTTAGTATTTCCATAGCTTGATGTGTTTCTTCCTCCGACGAAAAATCCATTGTAATTAAATCATTTCCGATTTGCGACTTTAACTCTGCAGGAGTTCCTTCTGCCACAATCATTCCTCCATCAATAATTGCAATTCGATCAGCCAAAAAGTCGGCTTCTTCTAAGTATTGGGTAGTTAAAAATATGGTTGTACCTTCTTCTTTGTTTAA
This sequence comes from Pontibacillus yanchengensis, assembly GCF_009856295.1. Taxonomy (NCBI): domain Bacteria; kingdom Bacillati; phylum Bacillota; class Bacilli; order Caryophanales; family Bacillaceae; genus Pontibacillus; species Pontibacillus yanchengensis. The sequence continues at coordinate 596,460 of NZ_WMEU01000001.1, forward strand.
ACGTTCTAAGTATTCCCATATGCTCTTCCGATTTGACGGATCCAGTCCTGTTGTGGGTTCATCTAAGAATAAAATCTTTGGTTTATTTACAAGTGTTAGCGCCAAATCAAGACGGCGACGCATTCCACCAGAATAATTCCCACAGATACGGTCAGCCGATTCCGTTAATTGAACAACTTCTAATAATTCCTTTGTACGCTTTGAAGCTTCCTCTTTATTAAATCCAAAAATACCACATTGCAGTTTCAACATCTCTCTTCCAGTCAAGCTTGGATCAATACCGGTGTCTTGAAGAGCCACACCAATGTACTTTCTGACTTCATGAGGCTGTTGAATGACATCCTGTTCAGCAACTTCCACTTTACCTGATGAAGCGTTTATCAGTGTAGTTAGAATTTGAACAGTAGTTGATTTACCTGCTCCGTTCGGTCCAAGAAATGCAAAGAACTCGCCTTCCTTAACATTAAAGCTTACATCTTTAACAGCTTGAACATTTCCCTTTTTGAATGTTTTCGTAAGGTGTTCAACTTCAATTGTACCTTTCACCATTTTCTTTGCCCCCCCTATTTGTTCTTTGTATATGTATTTATTCTCTTTCCTTATAATCATTCCTTTTTCCTAATGCACACAATAATGCTTATTTAACCCGATTATACTTAAAGTACTATGTTATATAATAAACACAACTACGAAATACTCTACTACTGGATCCAGTAAAATCAAAAAGTATGGAGGAATTACAGCTAATGATCTTCTATTAAATGAGCTTAAACATAAGGGGTTTATTAGTAAGCCAAATCAGTTATATTCTAATCACTTTCATATTTTTTCCACAAAGATTACAATGTAGACATTACCTAAATTTTCGAAAGGATGATTGGGTGAAAGAACAAGCATTTTTGGATGCGAAGAAGATTGTAGAAGAACGTTATCCCAATAGCCAGGCAGCCATTTTAGCTGGGAGTGTTGTTCGATATGAGGCTACAGAAACATCCGATTTAGATATCGTTGTGTTTGATTTTTCAATTGCTAATTCCTATCGAGAGTCTTTTTTTTCTTTAAATTGGCCTGTGGAAGTCTTTGTACATAATCAAACTTCTTACAGGGAGTTCTTTAATGAAGATTGTAAAAAAGGGATTCCTAGTCTACCACGAATGATAGTAGAAGGTATGCCATTAAAAGGAGCAAAGCATATCCATAGTATAAAGGAAGAAGCCGCTAATAGACTAGCTGAAGGTCCTGAAGTATGGAATGAGGAAACCATTCAATTAAAACGTTATTTCATCACCGACACGGCAGAAGATATAAAAGGAGCAACACATCGTGCAGAGGGTATTTTCACAGCCAATCTGCTAGCTGATCAATTACACGAATTTTATCTTCGTACAAACCAGCAATGGATTGGTAAAGGAAAATGGGTGATTCGTTCTTTAAAACTATATGATGAAGATTTTGCAAAACAATTTACAAGAGCATTTGATCAATTTTATCGAACTGGTGAAACTGAAGAAATTGAAAAGTTGGTTGAGTCAACGTTAGAACCTTTCGGTGGCCCTTTGTTTGATGGTTTTTCAGTAGGAAAATCAAACGACATTTGATACTAAATAAAGGCTTGTCTTGAGAAAGACAAGCCTTTTTACAAGTGAAGAAAGCATAAGTTCTGACAATTACATGTCTAGCTACAGCACTCAGCAACTAGTGTGCTTCCCTCACCTCAAATCGATAAGTCAACATCGAACCAATCTACGTTGTTGTAGGCCGCAATCTATACGTTGCCACCAGGGCTATCTAAGCTTTTCTTAATTTTTATTTTCCCTCTTTATCAGATCGCTTATTGACTTTTTTCTCAAGATAGATACACAAATCCCCAACCGTTTTAAAGGTTGTAAATATACCTTCTAAGGATTGCACATCTTCCATATCTACATCTAATTTCCAGTAGTGCATAAGCTCTTGAAATGTTGCTTTAAATCGCTCCCGATCACCTTGGTACACAAGCTCTAACAGGGTTTCTGTTGTTAAATTTTCAACTGGCTTTTTGTAACCTTCATCAAGATGTTCATTAATATATTTCACAACAGTCAAATAAATCTCATAGGCTATACCTTTGGAATTTGTATATTCCTTTAATTCTTTTCTAGCTCGTCTGATTTCAAGGTCAATTAGTTCCCCCATTATATCCTCACCTCTACGTAGGCTAAGCTGTTAAGTACAAGTACGGATGGTAAGCGTCTAAAGCATAACAACTCCTTATAAATATCATTTAGTAGAAAGTAAACTACACTTTTAATGTTATTCTAATATAATGGTTGGTCTTCATATCACCGAATAACTAATGTTGAATATTTGTACATTAGTTGTATATGACTTTTTTTCGGTTTACATAGGAATTTAATAACTTTCAGGTATTTTATATTATGATAACATATCTTATCTTTTTGTTAACATCAAAAGCTCATCTTAATTTAAATAAACATTAACTTTAATATAGTTAGTAATGGTAATTATCTATTGATATGTAGCAAACAACTGAAGCTTTTATATTCCATTTTTGCCCCATTATCTTGAAGACTTTAGTTCGAGATATATTCAAAAGGTGATGGGTACGATACTTGAAAAGTGGAAGGGGGATTACGGTGAAACAACTCGCTTTCCTGCGGGCGAGCTGGTGAGCCTTCACAGTCGCTTTGCTCCCTCCGGGGGCTCACCAACCTCTTTCTCTCGCGGGAGTCTCGTAGTTCCCATTCACCCCCAGCCGGGTAATGGCTATCGGACCCGCGGCCAAATGTTGTATGTCTGCCGAAAGGATATATAAGCTCTTATTTTTAGTAAAAACTCTCTTTGGGTAGATCTTGTGGACAAATAAAACTTTATTTTTTACAAACAGCGAACTAAGTGTCCATTGGCTTTCTTGCCAAAGAATTTTTTGTTATGAACCAATTGTTATACTAGAACTCACTAGGGTGTAAACCAACCGTCAGAAGATATTCAAATACCTCAACGTCTCTAACTTCGCAATGTATCCGTTGCTCCCAATACTAGCAAAGGTGGCCGTGGAACAAGGGGACTCCCGCCGGAGAAAGAGCAAGGGAAGACCCCACAGAGCCCCGATTTTTGGGCTCAAGGAGGCTTGCCAGCTCGCCGGCAGCACCGAGTTGTTCCACGGCCACCTTTATTCTAACTAAATCTACGGGCACATCGCTCTTTCTGTGCGATCACCAAATTTATCTCGAATCCAAGTCTTCAGGATTATGCCTCAATTGTTGAGTAAACGGTTATTCTTTGTATTCTCCTAAATACTATTATCATTTTTAAACAGAAATATTAAGTGCCAATAAAAAAAGACGTTATAATAATAACCTTTGTGGATATAAGGGTAATATCAGGAGGGTGAAAGATGAGTCAAACAAATCAAAATCAGAGTAAAAATGAAATAGATTTACATTTAGGACGGTATGAAGTTTTTTTTAAGCAACGTTACACTATTTTATACAATGTAAATGATGTGCTTATTGGGCTTTGGTTTTTAATTGGAAGTATTTTTTTCTATTGGGAAGCTACTAAAATATGGGGAACCACTTTATTTGTACTTGGTAGCGCTCAGTTATTAATTCGTCCATTAATTCGCATTGTTCATAGAGTGCATTTTAAACGTGTCCAAAAAGACAACTCATTGCAATAAATATATAAAGTAGATTACTTTCTTTTCCCAGTATTGTTTTTATATAATAGCAGGAGATGATCTCATTGCTTGAATGCAGTGAGATTT